>CAMKEK010000004.1:0-28207 GCA_946411545.1 uncultured Clostridia bacterium | reverse complement strand
TGCCGGATCGGTAAGGTGGTAAAGGCTGAACGATGAGTTGGTACCGCTCATCGTGTCGATGGGCGTTTTTCTTTTAGCTTCTTTATGTTTCTCTCCTGGTCAGCTCTTCTGGCTACGATTCTATCTGCTGTTTATAAATAAACCTCCGATGCGGTGCTCCTGTTTCGCACCACATCGGAGGTTTACACAAATGATAGAAAACCGTACGAAAGAATTTTTCTAACTATTGTTTGTTATTTTGTACGTTTTTGAGGAAATAAGGAATTTACTTTTTTCCGGTTACAAGCGCCATTATTCTGCGTCTTCCCAGTTGTGCCAAACGTTCTGGACATCATCGTTGTCCTCAAACATGTCCAGCATCTTCTGCATGTTCTTGATGTCGTCTTCATTGGTGAGCTTGACGGTGCCGTTCTGCGGAAGCATTTCAACCTGTGCGGAAAGGAGATGGTACCCCGCCTCGGTCAGTGCGTCGGCAACGGACGCAACATCGTCAACGCCGGTGTAAACTGTCATGACATCACCATCGGCTTCGAAATCCGCTGCACCGGCTTCCAGCGCATCCATCATCACGGTATCCTCATCCAGTTCCTCGTCCTCGTTATCAATGACGATAACACCCTTTTTGTCGAAGGACCAGGAGACGCAGTTGGCCGGGCCCATGTTTCCGCCGTACTTGTCGAAGTAGTGCCGCATTTCGCCAGCGGTACGATTACGGTTGTCGGTCATGGTCTCGACGATCACGGCAACACCGGAGGGACCGTATCCCTCATAGACGATCTTTTCGTAGTTCTCGCTGCTTCCGGAACCGAGCGCCTTGTCGATGGTGCGCTTAATGTTGTCGTTAGGCATGTTTGCAGCTTTTGCCTTTGCAATGACAGCAGCCAGGCGAGAGTTGGAGCGCGGATCACCACTTCCGCCTTCCTTTACCGCGACAATCATTTCACGGGCGATTTTGGTAAATGCCTGCGCACGCTTTGCATCTGCAGCACCTTTCGTTTTCTGAATGTTGTGCCATTTTGAATGTCCTGACATTGTATGAATCTCCTTTCAGATGTTCATTTTTTTATTGTGCTGGGGCGTTCCTGCAACATACGCAGGTAGGATTGGTATCTTGAAACCGGAACCCTGCCTGCTTCGACTGCATTGCGGACCGCGCAGTCCGGTTCCGAACGGTGTACACAGTCTGGAAATCTGCATCCGTCTTTCGGAAACTCCGAGAAAGAAAGGGCGATCTCCGCAGGCTCCATGGCTGCGATTCTTCCGAATTCCAGTGCCGCAAAGCCCGGCGTATCCGCAATATATCCGGAATCGGGCAGCGGAAAAAGCTCGGTGAGCCGGGTAGTATGGCGGCCGCGTCCGTGCTTTTCACTGATGCCGGCGACTTCACGATCGATTCCCGGAAGCAGCAGATTCAGCAGGCTGGTCTTCCCGACTCCGGAGTTTCCGGTAAAAGCGGAGATTTTGCCGGAAAGCTTCTTTCGCAGTTCGTCGATTCCCTCTTCGGTCTGCGCGCTGACGGCCAGTACCGGGAAATCACAGTGTTGATAGATGGTGCTCAAATGATCCGGGGGTTCCATGTCGATCTTGTTGATGCAAAGCAGGAACTCACAGTTCGCTTTCCCCGCTACCACACTCATCAGATCGATCAGATAAGGATCAGTTCTCGGCCGGGCCACGCTTGCCACATAGACCAGCTGCTGCAGATTGGCCATATTGGGCCGGATAAAGACATTCTTCCTGGGTTCAATCCCGGTGAGAATACCGAATCCTTTATGGTGCTCATCTTCTTTCCAACGGACGCGGTCTCCGGGAAGCGGTTCTGTTCCGTCCAGATGCAGGCGGCCGCGTGCGCGGCATGGCAGAATATGCCCAGGTTCCGTTTCCACGTCGAAAAAGCCTCCATGGGCTCGAATCAGCAGACCTGTCATGGCAGGCCCTCAAGCTTTATGCCGTTTTTGCTCATGGAGTCACCACCGGGCCGTCTGAAACGGTGAGATAGATCATGCTGTGCTCCTCTTCCGTCGAGAACGCAGAAAGGCTTTGGCCCACCACGGTTCCTGCCATCAGATCGGAGTGTTCGCGCTGGGACCAGCCGTAACTGAAACCGTTGGACTCGATCTGTGATATGGCCGCCTCTTCGGAAAGTCCGATCAGGTTCGGTACGGTGAGCATACGCTTTTCCGTTCCGCAGCTGACGTAGACATAGATCAGCGACGTTGTGTTCACTTCCATACCCGCCGACGGCTCCGTCCGAATCACCCGGTCGCGGTCCACCGTCTCCGCGTAGGTGTTGACGACTTCGATATACAGCCCCACCTGGCGCAGCATCGCCGTCGCCGTCCGGTAATCCAGATTGCTGACATCGGGGACGGTCGCCACGGTGTCGCCGGTTGCAACAGAAAGATTTACTTCCACGCCGCCCGGCGTCATCATGATGCTTCTCCCCGGATTCGGCGACTGGGAAAGGATGGTCCCCGGCGCATGGTCGGTATCAACCAAATAAAGCACATGGAAGGAAAATGTAGAGAGATAGTCCGGGTCCATGGACACGGCGTCATAATTCTGCCCCTGGAAGTCCGGAAGCGTAACCCGAATCGCAGGATTGAACAGATCCCGTATCCAAAAATTCCACAGGAAGCACATTAGCCCCGCCGAGGCCAGCAGAAGAAGGAAGCTTCCGACCAGCCATGTGACCTTTCCCGCGTTCAAACGCAGGAAAAACTGCTGTTTCCGGGCTGCCGCACGTTCTTCGGGGTCGCTCTCCTGCGTTTCAACCTGAATGTTGCCCTCCGGCGAGACACTTTCTCTGTCGTAGAGAAAGCGGTCAATGTCTTCAACAAGTTCATTTGCCGTCTGATAGCGGTTAGCCCGGTCGGCACACATGGCTTTCAGGGTGATCCGTTCGAGTTCCGGCGGGAGTGTCGGGTTCAGCGACAGCATGGACGGCGGATCGGCATTCATGTGCTTAATGGCAATCTCCTGAATGCTGTCACCGAGGTAGGGTTTCCGCCCGGTAAACATTTCGAACATCACAATGCCGAGAGAGTACAGATCGCTCCGCGGGTCGGGATACTCTCCTCTGGCCTGCTCGGGGGCGATATAATGGATCGAGCCGACCGCTTCTCCGTTTTGTTCGTAGAGTTCGTTTTCCAGCGCCGCAATGCCGAAGTCGGCTACCTTGATGGTTCCGTCCCGAAGCAGCATGATGTTATGCGGTTTGATATCGCGGTGGATAATGCCGCGGCTGTGGGCATGTGCAAGCGCTCTGGCGATCTGACGAGCAAAATGCAGAGCTTCGTTCCAGGGCAGCTTGCCTTTCTTTTCCATATACTGCAGCAGCGTCACACCGTCAACCAGTTCCATGACGATGTATTCCAGCGCGTCACTGTGGCTGACGTCATAGACCGCCACAATGTTGGGGTGCGACAGCATGGCCACCGCATGAGACTCGGCACAGAAGCGGCTTCGGACGGTCTCATCCGACGCGGCGTCTTCACGCATGATCTTGACCGCGACATCACGGTTCAGCCGGAGATCCGTTGCCCGGTAGACCCAGGCCATGCCGCCTTCTCCCACGAGGGAGATAATCTCATAGCGTCCGTCCAGCGTTTTGCCGAGCCAGTATTTTACATCTATCTTTTCCATACGACGATTGTGACGTTATCCGGGGCGCCCCTGGATAAGGCAAGTTCCATCAAGTCCCGACAGGCCGCTTCTGAGCTGGCGGAATCACTCAAAACCGCCGTGATCTCATCCTCCGGGACCACATTGGTCAGCCCGTCAGAGCACAGCAGCAAGCAGTCTCCAGGCCCTAAGTTGACTTCAAACGTATCGGCTGTGACCTCGTGATCGGATCCAAGCGCCCGTGTAATCACGTTTTTCTGCGGATGATGCAGCGCCTGTTCCGGGGTGATAATCCCGGCTTCCAGCAGCTCTTCCACCAGCGAATGATCACGGGAAATCTGCCGCAGCACTCTCCGGTGCAGCTGATAGGCGCGGCTGTCTCCGACGTTGAGCACGTAGCCGGATCCGTTTCGCCGGATCACGGCCGCAACCAGCGTGGTACCCATCCCGCTGAGATAATCTCCAAACTGGGAGTAAGCCCATGCCACGCCGTTTGCTTCTTCACATGCTTCCAGCATGAGACGCGGATAATCGGACAGACGGGTCGGATAGGTGGAGAGATATCGATAGAGATAGTTCACAAATGCTTTGGCAGAGAGCTGGCTGGCGAGACCGCCGGCGTTTGCGCCTCCCATGCCGTCACAGAGCGCAAGAATCGAACAAGAAGCCTTTTCACAGTCCTCGATCAGAAAGCTGTCCTGGTTTTCCTGTCTGACTTTTCCCTTGTCTGTGAGCCCAAAGCAGTTCACTGTCACACCTTCTTACGTCTTTACGTTTTTTGGTATTTGCGGCGGAGCTGTCCGCAGGATGCGTCGATATCGCTTCCGAGGCGCCGGCGAACGGTGACGGTCACACCCGCATCCTCCAGCGTCTTCTGAAAAGCGCGGATTACCGAAGGTTCGGAAGGGAGAAGTCCGCGCTCCTCCACATAGTTCAGTGGGATCAGATTCACATGCGCTCCGACATGTTTGGCATGCAAGGCCAGCTGAGCGGCCTGTTCCGGATGATCGTTCGTATCCCGAATCATGGAGTATTCAAATGACACGCGCCGTCCTGTCAGATCTGCGTAACGACGGCAGGCTTCCAGCACCGTGTCGATCCCGCGATTGGACGGCATCAGCTTGGAACGGAGCACATCCTCCGGTGCGTGAAGCGACAGAGAGAGCGTAACCGGAAGCTTTTCCGCCGCAAGACGCTCGATCCCCTCCGGCAGGCCGCAGGTGGAAAGCGTAATATGTCTCAGGCCTATGTTCCGGCCTTCCGGATGACTCACCAGATGCAGGAACTTTAGTACGTTGTCCAGATTGTCCATCGGTTCTCCGATGCCCATCAGAACTATGTTGGAAACACGGTCTCCCGCTTCCTTTTCTGTGAACAGAACCTCATCCAGCATCTCACCGGCGGTAAGATTACGAACCAGACCTCCGATTGTGGAAGCACAGAAGCAGCAGCCCTGACGGCAGCCGACCTGGCTGGAGATGCAGACCGAGTTTCCGTAGTGATAGCGCATAAACACGGTTTCGACGGAATTGGAATCCTTTAAGCCCCAGAGATATTTCTCCGTGCCGTCTTCCTTTGACACCTGTTTACGCAGCAGCCTCGGTGCTGTGAGCGTGAAGTGTTCCGGAAGCGTCTCCCGCAGGGATTTGGGAAGATTTGACATCTCCGAAAAATCACGGCAGCCTCTCGTGAGCCATTCAAAAATCTGTTTTGCCCGATAGCCCGGAAGCCCGAGTTCCTGAACGGAATTTCGGAGTTCATCAGGCGACAGAGACAGAATATCAATCATTCTTCTTCACCAGTCTGGCGGCAAAAAAGCCGTCGTTTCCGTTACGATGCGGCCATGAGCGAAGCATTCCGTTTTCACAGTCAAATCCGTCCAGTTTCGTACTTGTCAGCCGGAATACCGGCTTTCGCTCCAGGAAAGCGGCAAGCTGTTTTTCATTTTCGTCCTGAAGCACAGAACAGGTAGAGTACAGCAGCGTTCCGCCCGGTCTGACGTATTCCGCCAGATTATCCAGGATTCTTGACTGAAGTGAAAGCAGTTCCTCCACTTCCTGAAGGCTGCGCTTGCGGATTTCCGGATGCCGGCGGATCACGCCGCTGCCGGAACAGGGTACATCCGCAATCACCGCATCAAAAGTTTCGTGGAAATCAGGGCAGTACTCCGTCGCGTCCAGCTGACGTGTCGGTATGTCCAGTTTCAGTCTCTGATAATTCTCTGAGCAGCGGGCCAGGCGCGAAGCATTCACATCACACGAAAGGACCTTCGCCCCCTCCAGTGCGGCGGCAATGCTCTTTCCGCCTGGGGCCGCGCACGCATCCAGCACACGCATGCCCGGCATCAGTCCGATCATCTTCACGGATGCCCTGGCTGCATTATCCTGGACATAAAACAATCCCTCTTCGAAACCGGGCAGCGTATCGACTCTCCTGCTTGAAATCACGACCGACGGGAAGTCTTCACGTACACGCAGAGGAACAATCCCCTTCTCCTTCAGCATGCCGATGAACGTCTCGGGATTCGTACGCAGGGTATTCATCTGCAGGCAGAGATCCGGAAGATTCTGATTGCTTTCCAGAAAGTCTCTGACAAATACAGGGTCCTGTTCCCGGAGAAGCTTCTCCACAAGCCAGTCCGGATGACTGTAACGCAGCGCAAGATCCGCGCCTTCATCCGTAGGCAAAAGAAGCGCTTTGTCCCTGCTGATCTTTCGCAGCACTGCGTTGACCATCCCGGCTGCATATCGCTGCTTCGAAATACGGCAGCTTTGCACCGCATCGTTCACCGCTGCCGAATCGGGGATCCGATCGAGAAAAAGGATCTGATACGCTCCCAGCCGCAGCAGGTCCATCACATAGGGATGAGGCCGTGAAGAACTCAGATAATGCACGATACAGGCATCAAGGAAACGCTCATTCTGGAGCACGCCGTAAAACAGACGTTCTGCCAGCCTGGAATCGTCCTCCCGCTCGCACCGGACGAGCTCTTCGGTCCCCTGTCTGCGAAAAAGCTGCAGCGCATGCAGCGCCGCCAGACGAGCCGGAGAGATGTTCGGTGTGCCGGATGACGACGGTCCGGTCTTGTTTCCGGTTTTCTTCACGCTGCTCACAGGCTCAGGCGATGTCCGCGCAGATAATCCGCCGCTGACATCCTTTTCTTTCCGGGAGCCTGAAGCTCGGTGATCAGAAGTACTTCTCCGTCCTTGCATGCAACGCCGATTCCCGTACTGTCCGCTGAGACAATCGTTCCGGGAGCAGCATCTGTATGCTTTGCCGAATACTCCGCATGAAACACCTTAACCGTCTGTCCGCCCAGCTCCATCGTGGCAACGGGCCAGGGCTGAAGCCCGAAAATCCACTTCCGGATATCCCGCGGGCTCCGGTTCCAGTCGATCGGGCTCATTTCCTTGCTCAGACGGGTGACATAGCTGGCCTCCTCGTGATTCTGCGGACGCCGAGGCGCCTGACCGCGTTCAATATCAGTCAGCGTGCGGGAAAGCAGTTCCGCCCCAAGGACCTTCAGACGGTCATAGAGTTCCCCGGAAGTCTCCGTCTCTCCGATCTCGGTCTCCGATTCATAAATTAGATCACCGGCATCCATATCCGAAACAAGATGGAAGGTAGAAACGCCTGTTTTCGTATCACCGTTGAGAACGGCCCACTGAATCGGAGCGGCACCGCGATACTTCGGAAGCAGTGAACCGTGCAGATTCACCGCGCCGTATTTCGCCGCATTCAGAACGTCATCCGGAAGGATCTTCCCGTATGCGACGACCGCGATGATATCAGCCTTGAGAGCCTTCAGCTGCGCAATCACATCCGGGTCCCGGAAGGTGTTCGGCTGAAAAACGGGAATTCCGTTCGCTTCCGCACATTCTTTTACCGGAGAAAAACTGGTCTGCATTCCCCGGCCGCGCGCCTTGTCCGGCTGGGTATAAACCGCGCAGATCTCAAACCCGTCCCGGATCAAGCGCTCAAGAGAAGTCTCCGCAAAATCAGGAGTGCCCATAAAGATCACTCTCATATCAGTCAGTCCTCCGCCGTCTCCTGCTGGCCGCCCTGCAGCTCTTCCTCTGTCAGCATGCGTTCGCATTTTGAGGTAAAGACAATCCCGTTGAGGTGGTCGATCTCATGGGCAAAGCAGCGGGCTGTGAGTCCTTCCCCGGATACTTCGAAGTAGTTTCCGAAGCGATCCTGTGCCCGAACCTTTACAAAGGCCGGTCTGGAGACAATCCCGTACTGTCCCGGAACACTGAGACAGCCTTCCGGCTCATGCTGCTCTCCGGTGGCTTCAATGATCTCCGGATTGATAAGCTCGATCAAGACCGGCTCTTCGTCTTCGGGAACATTGGTTTCCAGCACCAGCACGACCCGCCGCAGAACACCGACCTGCGGTGCGGCCAGTCCGACGCCGTCTGCCTGCATCAGGGTTTCGGTCATATCGTCCAGCAATTGATGCAGCCTGGGATTGAACTCCGTCACTACCCGGCATTTTTTCCTGAGAGTCGGATCCTCTTCGGTCAGAATATTTCTGAGAGCCATTCAAAAACTCCTTTAAACACGATTTCAATTGACGCCTGCAGACTCAGGAGCCTGCTTCGTTATCGACAAAAAAACTTACATCACGCATTTCTTTATCCTGGCTGCACGTGATCAGCACAGACGACAGGATCTGCCGAATGCTTCTGTTGATTCGGCAGCGAATCTGAAGACAGTAACGGAAGCGATCGCTCACCTTCACCACCGGCAGCGGTACCGGTCCCAGCAACTCAGCCTGCTCTCCGTTTTGCTCCAGCATGACGCTGAGAATCTGCCTGCATTTTCGTAGCGCATTCAACACCTGTTCTTCTTTCCGACCGGAAGCGGTGAGTGCGGCCCAATGTGTGAAGGGAGGTGCGTTCTGAAGCTTTCGCATATCGATTTCCGCATGATAGAACGCTTCATAGTCCTGGGCGGCTGCAAGGCGGATGATCTCATTGTCCGGCGTAAAAGTCTGAATCACAGCCTCGCCGGGTTTATCTCCACGACCGCAGCGCCCGATAACCTGTGTCAGCAGGGAAAAAGTCTTTTCTCCGGCGCGAAAGTCATTGGAGTACAGTCCCTGATCCGCCGACACGACACCGACCAGAGTGACATTGTCAAAATTCAGCCCCTTTGCGATCATCTGTGTTCCGATCATCAGGGGGATCTTCTCTTCTGTAAAGCGGCGAAACAAAGCCTGATGAGAGCCAAGCGGGCTGACCGAATCGGCATCGACCCGCAGGACTTCGGTTCCCGGGAAAAACTCCTTCAGTTCTTCTTCGATTTTCTGTGTCCCGGCGCCAAAGAAGCTCAGTTTTCCCCCGCATTCCGGGCAGGAGGCGTCCAGATATCGCCCGGTGCCGCAATAGTGGCAGATCATCCGGTTTCTTCTGGCATGCCAGGTCATTGCCACCGAACAGTGCGGACAGCGGTAGATATAACCGCATTGAGAACACGTGACCAGCTTGCTGGTACCGCGCCGGTTCAGAAACAGAATGGACTGTTCTCCCTTTTCGATCCGGTCCAGGATCGCCTCTTTCAGGGGGTGACTCAAATCGGAGGTATTTCCGCTGAGCAGTTCCTGCTTCATGTCAACGATCCGCACCGAAGGGAGCGGCTTTTCGTTGAAGCGATGAAGCAATCTGTGATATCCGTATTCTCCCTGTTCGGCACGATACCTTGAACTGAGATCCGGCGTTGCCGAACCAAGCAGCAGAAAGGCGTTTTCCTGCAGACAGCGAAACCGGGCAACCTCTCTTGCATGATACCGCGGAACAGATTCCGAGCAGTAGCTGTCCTCCTGCTCCTCGTCAATGATCACCAGCCCAAGATGCTGAACCGGTGAAAAGACCGCGCTTCTGGTTCCGATGACAAGATGCGCTTCTCCGCGGCGGATCCTTTTCCATTCATCATAGCGCTCTCCGGCGGATAGGCCGCTGTGCAGCACGGCAACCGTCCTTCCAAACCAGGCGCTGAATACCGACAGCATCTGCGGGGTCAGGGATATTTCCGGCACAAGAAGCATCGCGCCTTGCTCTTTTTTCAGCGTCCGGGAAATCAGGTGGGCATAGATGCTGGTCTTCCCGCTTCCCGTCACACCGGAAAGGAGACTGACCCTGTTCGTTCCTCCGCTGTCCAGCTGATTCACAATCACGTTCAAAGCAGCGCTCTGTTCCTCATTCAGCTCCGGCAGGGGCATCTCTTCGACACTGTCGGGCACAACGCGGCGCAGAACTTCCGTCCGGAAGAGCTCGATAATCTGTTTCGACTCAAGTGTCTTGAGCGTGGCTCTTCCGGCTCCCGTGAACTGCATCAGGTCCAGGCTGGAAAGCACCTCAAAACTGCAGAGCAGATCGACCAGCTCCGCCTGTTTCGGCGCTTTGGCCCGGCGGGCTTCCACGAAAGCTGCCGCTTCGTCTGACGGAATGGCAAGACGCACCATCTCCCGGGTCTTATCCCGGGTTTTCTGACGTCCTGTCCGGTCAAACCACAGTCCTGCCGGAAGCATCACTTTGACCGCGTCGTACACGGTGCAGAAGTAGCGCTCCCGCATGAAAAGAGCAAGCCTCAGCTGTTCCCTGCTGATCAGCGGTTCCGAATCCGCCGCCCGAATAATATCCTTGCAGTCCGGATAGCTGCTCTCTTCTGAAAGGGACAGCACAATTCCTTCCGTCACCCGGTTCCCTTTTCCGAACGGAACAAACACCCGGATCCCCGGCTGCACGGTTCGAAGAAGCTCTTCGGGTATGCGATAATCGTACGGTTTGTCGATGGCGTAGGTCGCTGCCGATACCGCAACTCTGGCGAACATGGCTCCCGGCAAATTACTGGATGGTCAGTTTCCCGGTATAAACCTCGTCTATCGCCGTGGAAACGGGCTTTTTCTCAAGTGTGATCTCATGGTTTTCCGCCTCGGCGGAAAGCGTTCTTGCTCTTCTGGCAACAAGGTTTACAAGCTGATAGCGGCTGCCGACTTTCTCTACGAGTTCGGCCACAGGGGGATAAAGCATCATGATACAATCATTTCCTTTTCTCTAATGATAGATGATAGACTTGAAATGTCTTTTTTCACGCCTTCATTGCGCGGTGGTTCTTATTCTGCAATCTTCTTTGCAAGCAGCGGGTCAAACCGGCACTGCTCTGCGGAGATGATGGCGCTGAATTCATTTGCGGCGGTTTCCACATCCCGATTCACGATCAGATACTCGTAGAAGTTCGCTTCCAGAATCTCTTCCCGGGCCCGGGCGATTCTTGCATCGATGGCCTCCGGTGTGTCCGTGCCGCGTCCTTCCAGACGGCTTCGAAGCTCTTCCATGGACGGCGGCATGATGAAGATGGTCACGGCCTCCGGCATCTTTTCCTTTACCTGTCTGGCCCCTTGAACTTCGATATCCAGAATCACGTTCATGCCTTTCTGGAGCTGAGCTTCCACAAAAGGCCGCGGAGTCCCGTACGAATTGGACACATAGCATGCATGTTCCAGAAGTTCGTTGTTTTCGACCATTTTGTCAAAACGTGCCTGATCGATGAAGAAGTACTCTCTCCCGTCAACCTCTCCGCTGCGCGGAGGGCGTGTCGTGACAGAGGTGGAAAAGCACAGGTCTGCTCTTCCTTCCATGGCTTTGAACACCACGGTGCTCTTTCCGGTACCCGACGGTCCGGAGAGAATGATGAGTTTACCCTTCTTGATCATTCGTTGCGTGATCCTCCGTTTTCTGTTTCACTCCTCATCTTTTGCGCCAGTTCCTCCGGCGTCAAAGATGAGAGAATCATATGATTGCTGTTCATCAGGATCACCGATCTGGTGCTCCTTCCGAAAGAAGCGTCCACCAGCAGGCCCCGTTCTCTCCCATCGGTGATCATGCGCTTGATGGGTGCCGAGTCCGGTGAGAGAATCGAGACAATTTTATCCGCTGCGATGTAGTTACCGAAACCTATCGCCAGCAGCGTCACATCCGAGAAGCTATTCAATGTTCTGCACCTGTTCTCTGATCTTCTCGATCTCCGATTTGAGTTCTACCACGAGATAGGCGATCTCGGAACCCTGGCATTTGGAACCAATGGTATTCGCTTCCCGGTTAAATTCCTGAATCAGGAAATCAAGTTTTCTTCCGATGGGAGATCCCTCTGCCATCAGCTTGCGGAACTGCGACAAATGGCTGTGCAGACGCACCGTCTCTTCATCGGTCGCTACCCTGTCTGCGAAAATCGCCGCCTCGGCAATAACGCGCTCTTCTGCGACCGAACTGTCATTCAGGATCTCACGCAGCTTTGCCTCCAGCCGTTCGCGATAAGCCAATACGGTATTGGGCGCCTTACATTCTACCGCCCGGACCATCTCTTCTATTTTATCCGCCTTCTGCAGCAGATCTTCCGCCAGCTTCTCGCCTTCTCTGGTCCGCATGGCATTGAAGTCGGAGAGCGCGGCATCCAGCAGCGGCAGAAGCTGCTCAAGAAATGCATCCTGGTCCAGCTCTTCCTTTTCCAGCGAAAGGACATCCGAAAAACGCGCAATGTCCAGCGCCGAGACAGAAGCCGGCAGTGCCAGATTCTGTCCGATCTCGGTAATTGCGTTCCGATACGCTTCGGCAAGTCTCGTATTCACCCGGATCCGCGTCTGATCACTCTCCACGGTGTCCAGCGTTAAGAAGAAGTCCACTTTGCCGCGGAGAACTTTTTTCTGGATATAATTTTTGATCTCGCTTTCCGCGAAAAGAAATCCGCGCGGAAGTTTGATGCCGAGATCAAGGTAACGGTTGTTCACACTCCGCAGTTCTACCGTGACGGCAAACCCCGCTACCGTTCCTTTGGCACTGCCGTAACCGGTCATGCTCCTGATCATTTCGTTCTGTATTCCCCTGTCATCGTTTTTTTCTGAATAATGAAATCCTATGATATGATTTCAAACTGAATCTGGCGTTCCGCGCTCTGGCGGCGCTGCTGCTGAACAAGGATCACCGCTGCAAGAATCAGGGCAAGAAAGCTTACGAGTATCGCAAGTCCTTCCGAGGCCCCCAGAACGGTAGCAATCGCAAATCCCAGGACAAAGAGCAGCATCGGCATGATATATACCAGGATTGCCGCTGAAAACACCTTTGAAGTGCGACTCTCAATTACCACACGCTGTCCGGGTTTGGCATTGATCCGATTCCTGGCAACAGCCTTCAGCTCAGACTGAAAGATGCAGCTTTCACAGTTCCCGCAGTTGCTTCCGCAGGCCGTGGAACGTGTCACGACTACTTCCGCCATGGAATTGGGGAGAAGTTTTGTTACGATTGCATCCTGTGTCATTTCATTCTCCTCGCTGCGGTTTACGAACGTTTCAGGTCCACTGAGATCTGATAATCGCCGACTGCGCCGACATCGACAAAGCCGTCCACATAGATCTTGACCGGCACCATGTAAGGTCCCGTAGATTCTCTGTAGTCCGTCAGATCGGCCACAGCGCGAATATTTTCGGCCGCAAGCTGTGTCAGCTGTTCTTCCGTGCCGCGGATCACAACGTCAAGATTCTCACTCATGATCTCGGCGTTGACACCCTCCGGTGTGTTAATCACCGAGATGTTCTTCAGGTTGAAATTGGAGGTGGTCAGACCGGCAATCTCCACGTCAACCTTCGCTTCGGTGATGCCGCTGATATTCCGCAGAGAATTATCAAACGGAATCGTATAGGTCTCGGAAAAACTGCTCTTGAAGTCCGTCAGATCGATCGTGCTGAGAATGATTCGGTTCATGCCGTCCAGAATCGCCGAATCCCCTGCTAGCGTGATGCGGTCCGGCGTGATGGATACGATCGTGTTGGCCGTCGTAGCCCCGGATCCTTCGATCAGTTCCACCGAGAGCGGAATGTCCTTGATCTGCAGAATAGGCAGAGTCGCTGTGATGGTCTCCTCTGACGCGGTCAGATGCTCGGTCGAAACCGCGGTTCCGCTGCTGTTCATCAGCACGAAAGGAACATCGTCCGTGATGGAACTGGAGGCAACCTGCCCTGCACCGAAGTCAACCCAGGCGTAGGATACCTCCCTCAGGTATGCATCCGGACCGGTGACGGTAATGCTGTTCGGTTCAAAAATCGGCGACTCGGCCGTGTAGCCGTCCGCAAGCATTCCCTCAAAACCGCCGCGTACCGGGATTGATACGGAATTCAGGGTCGATACAACGAAGTTGACCGTCTCCGGGCTGTAGGAAACCTCCGCCAGATTCCGCGTGTCTACCCCGTTCGGATAGACCAGTTTGTACTTCATCGAGGCATAGGCAGCTCTGGTGAGTTTGCTGACATCGATCTGGGCCGTCAGATCCTGCGAATTCAGCGAGTCGACGATTCTTCTCGGGCCGCGGATTTCCACCCGGACGTTGTTGGTATCGACATCTGTCACAACGAGGTTCCTGGAGCTGCGAAGAGTATCCTCTCCTACAAGTACTACCGGAACTCCGCGGAAAATCTGTGTCACAACAGAGTTTTCCGTGCTGACGACATAGGTCCAGATCGCCAGTGAAGACAGCAGGGAGACAAGCATCCACAGAATCTTATGGCTGGATTTAGTTGTTTTCTGATTCTTCGGCTCCATCGTGGTCCTTCTTCCATACACGCAGGAAAGTGTCCCTGATCCGGTCTTTCCAGCTTAGCTTCTTCTCGTCTACGATCAGTTCCTGATGCAGCAGCTCCGTCAGAGACGCGCCGTTCAGGTGCCGCTTCAGCGTACCGTCCAGAGCAAAGGAGATTGCACCCGTTTCTTCCGATACGATAATCACGACCGCGTCGGACTGTTCGCTCAGACCGATGCCGGCGCGGTGCCGCATGCCGAGCTCCTTGCTCAGGTTTCTGCTCTGAGTAAGCGGAAGCACACAGCCTGCAGCCGCGATTCGGGCGTTGCGGATGATCACGGCACCGTCATGCAAAGGCGCCTTGTTGTAAAACAGGTTCTTTACCAGCTCTGCCGTAACATCCGCGTTAACAATGGTGCCCGTGCTCATGATCGCCCCGAGGTCAACCGACCGTTCAAAAATAATCAGCGCGCCTGTTTTAGACGCCGACATATCCACACAGGCCTGTACGACCTGAGAAATTGCGGTCTCCAGTTCCGGCGTGGAAATGCTTCTGTTTGAAGTAAAACCGCTGCCCACGCGTTCCAGGACTCGCCGAAGCTCCGGCTGAAACAGCACCACCAGTGCAATCAGGCCGAGCTCCATCGCTCTTCTGAGCAGGAAATTCAGCATCGTAAGGCCCAGCAGATAGGACAGAATCAGCAGCAAGACCAGGATCAGGATACCGCGTGCGACATTTTTGGAATTCGTTCTGCGCACGAAATTGATTGCCTGGTAGATCAGATACGCAACGATCAGAATATCAATGGCGTCCCAGATGCCGATGGTCTGAATATAGCTGAGAGCGGTGCCGAGAAGGTTGGCAATTGCGTCCATATTTATCCCCTCAAGCGTAATTACGTAACTAAAATATTATAGTTCAAATTATTTCAAAGTGCAAGTTCTATCTTTCCTGCTTACCGCTTTCCTCCGAGACCGGTTCCGTAGCCGCAATGACACGTTCATATGCCTCTTTCTGATCCTGCATGGTCAACTGGTTCTCTCTCTTCATGACATAACGATAAGTATCATCCGGGCTCAGGCTGCTCATATACAGAATATAGCGGCCTGCCGCCTTTGAAGCGCCATAAGCCAGATCTGCCGCTGCCGCCAGTTCCGCCTTCGCTTCTTCTCCGGCAAGAGCGGCCATCTCACCGGCAAGATTGATGCACTGGCCCATCATGTTGACAATCTCCAGGCAGATACTCACCGCCGATTGTCTGGCAGCCTCAATGGTCCTGTCATCGCCCTCCTTCAGGGCGCGGCGCAGCGGACCGCGGCATTTCACATCCTCATCAATCAGCTTTACCATATAGCTGCGGAGGATCTCCGTGTTTCGCACATACCAGTCAAGCTTCTCGTTCTCTCCCCCGGTCTCGCGGATCTGCACCGCGGCGCGGGCCAGCATCGAGGCGGAAAGCGCGGCCGAAGCAGAAGCAGCGGAACCAATATCCGCATTCTCCCCGGGATCCGCGAGCTTCTTTGTCAGGTTGTCCGCCGTTTCGTTTCTGTAGATCTGTATTTTAATGCCTTCGGCCATGTGAAACGCTCCTCTTAATCATTGTGATTAAATGCTTTCAGTTCCAATCCCGGATTTTTCTGCAGTGCCCAGTCCACACACCAGGAGGAGGTAAACAAAAGAAGATTATTCCCCTTGAAGTCCTGAACCCACTTGGTGTCACTGGTCAGATTCAGCATCGGAATATCCACATTATCCCCGGAAACCCAGCGGATGAGTTCATAGGGCAGATCTCTTCGCCGGATATCGACTCCATACTCGGTCTTCAAGCGGTATTCCAGCACTTCGAACTGCAGCACACCCACGACACCGACCAGGATTTCCTCCACACCGGTGTGCGGCTCGTGGAAGATCTGGATCGCGCCCTCCTGGGCAATCTGCATGATCCCCTTCTCAAACTGTTTGCGTTTCATGGTGTCGATGCGTTCCACCGCTGCAAAGTGCTCCGGCGCAAAGCTCGGGATCCCCTCGTAGCGGATATCCATGCCCTTTTCGCAGACCGTGTCGCCGATGGAGAAGATCCCCGGATCGAAGACGCCGATGATATCTCCCGCAAAGGCCTCGTCGATGATGGACCGGTCCGACGCCATAAGCTGCTGAGGCTGGGACAGCCTCAGCGCCTTTGCCCCCTGCACATGGTAGTATTCCTTCTCCCTCTGGAAACGGCCGGAACAAATACGCATGAACGCGATACGGTCACGGTGTGCCTTGTTCATATTTGCCTGGATCTTGAAAACAAAAGCCGAGAACGAATCCGCACAGGGATCAATTGTCTTGCCGTTGGAAACACGCGGAAGCGGCGGAATGGTCATCTCGAGAAAACTCTTCAGGAACGGCTCCACTCCGAAGTTGTTCAGGGCCGAGCCGAAGAAAACCGGGCTGAGCAGTCCGGCGCGGATTGCCTCAAGGTCGAAGTCATAACCGGCTCCGTCGACGAGTTCCACGTCGTCTTCCAGTGTGCGGCGAAGGCGCTCTCCGATCAGTTCGTCCAGCTTTTCGGTTTCATCAAGCCGGCAGGCTACGGACGAGATGCGGTTCTGCCCTCTGTGAAATTCCTGGAAGGCAAGAATCTGCTGATTCTGCCGATCGTATACGCCCTTGAAATCAGTCCCGCAGCCGATGGGCCAGTTCATTGGATAGGTTCCGATGCCGAACTCCTTCTCCAGTTCCTCCAGCAGGTCATAGGGGCTTCGCGCTTCGCGGTCAAGTTTGTTGATAAAAGTAAAAATCGGGATATGCCGCATGGCGCAGATCCGGAACAGCTTTCTGGTCTGCGGTTCGATGCCTTTGGCCGCATCAATGACCATCACGGCGGAATCGGCCGCCATCAGCGTCCGATAGGTGTCCTCCGAAAAGTCCTGGTGCCCCGGTGTGTCAAGAATGTTAATGCAGTACCCGTCATATTCAAACTGCATGACCGAGGACGTGATGGAAATTCCTCTCTGCTTTTCCAGTTCCATCCAGTCTGAGACCGCATGACGGGCAGTGGCTTTTCCCTTGACCGACCCGGCCAGCTGAATCGCTCCGCCGTAGAGCAGGAGCTTTTCCGTCAGAGTCGTTTTGCCCGCGTCCGGGTGCGAGATGATTGCAAACGTTCTTCTTCTGTTGATTTCTTCATTCAGTCTGGGCATATGTGTTTCGACGCTCCAATTACAGTATTATGGCAGTATAATGGGCAATTCGTTTTATGTTACCACAACATGAAGTGAATTGCAATGTGTCAATTGCAAAAAACAGCGGATTCCTCGCTTGATGCCTGTATGAAAATATGATATACTTCCTGGCGATGTTGTTTGCTGAAAAAAGAGCATCGCCTCTCTCCTTTTGGAGAGACAGAAAAAATATAATGAATGAGCATCGAATATCCGCCATGAATACAACTATGCTGAAAACCGAATATCCCACCGCCCGGAGGGCCTGGCTGGATCATCATTTCTCTGATCTGAACCCGATGCAGCGTCAGGCGGTTCTGGCAACCGAGGGGCCGGTCCTGATTCTGGCCGGTGCCGGCAGCGGCAAAACCACCGTCCTGATTCGGCGTATTGAGAATCTGATCCGCTTCGGCAGTGCCGCCGATTCGGACGAGCTCCCGTTCGATGCATCGGAAGAAGACCTGCAGGCGCTGCGTTCTCTCCGCCCGGATGCCGAGCCTTATGCTGTCCTCCGGCCCGTTCCGCCATGGAAGATTCTCGCCATCACCTTCACCAACAAGGCTGCCGATGAACTGAAGCACCGCCTGGAGGAGTGTCTGGACACCGAGGCCGGAGACATCTGGGCCTGCACGTTTCACTCCTGCTGTGTCCGGATTCTGCGCCGCGACGCCGAAAAGCTGGGCTATGGCTCCGGCTTTAGCATATACGACACCAGCGACAGTCTGAGTCTCATGAAGCGTATCTTAAAAGACCGGAACCTGGACGAGAAGATTTATCCGCCCCGGTCGGTTCTCTCCGCGATCAGCCGCGCCAAGGATGAAAAGATTCTGCCGGAGGAATACGCCGCGAATGCGCAGAAGAGTCATGACGCGCGAAACATCCGCATTGCCGAGCTCTATACGGAATACAGCCGCCGGCTCTTTTCATCCAACGCCATGGACTTTGATGACCTGATTCTCAATACCGTTCTTCTGCTGGAGCGCTTTGAGGATCGCCGTGAGTTCTGGCAGAGGCGCTTTGAGTATATCATGGTAGACGAGTATCAGGATACCAACCATCTGCAGTATCTGCTGATTTCTCTTCTGGCCGACCAGCACCGCAATCTCTGCGTCGTCGGTGACGATGACCAGAGCATCTACCGTTTCCGCGGCGCCACAATTGAAAATATTCTCTCCTTTGAGCACCAGTTCAAGGGCTGCCGGACCATTCGTCTGGAACAGAACTATCGCAGCACCGAGCATATTCTTGAAGCGGCCAACAACGTCATCCGCAACAACAGGTCCCGCAAAGGCAAAGAACTCTGGACCGGTCTCGGACGCGGAGATCCCGTTCAGGTTCTCTCCGTGCGTGACGAGCATGAGGAAGCCGCTTCTGTCGCCGCCTCGATCCTTTCTGATTTCTCCCATGGAATGTGCTGGCGGGACCACGCCATTCTTTACCGCACAAATGCCCAGTCCAGTCAGTTTGAATTTGCCCTCAAGCGCTCTGGGATTCCTTACCGCGTGATCGGCGGTGCACGCTTTTTCGATCGGACCGAGGTCAAAGACATTCTCTCTTATCTCTGCGTCGTGGCCGACCCGAAGGACGAGATCCGTCTTCTCCGGGTAATCAATACTCCGCCCCGCGGAATCGGGGAAAAGAGCGTTGAGTCCGCCCGGGCAATTGCCGGGGTTGAGTCTCTTTCCCTCTTCGATGTTCTGGAGCATGCCGATTCCTATCCCGAATTGAGCCGCGCCTCCGTCCGCATGCGGGAATTCGCCCGAATGATCCGCGAGCTGCAGGATGAAGTGCTTACCGCCGATGAGCTGTATGACCGCGTGCTCGAAAAAACCGGATACATCACCATGCTGGAGCAGTCCAAAGACGAACGTGACGAAAGCCGTATTGACAACGTCCATGAGCTTAAAAGCAGCATTCTTGCCTATGAAAACGAGAGCGGCGACAGCTCCCTACCCGGATACCTTGCAAGCATCGCGCTCTACACCGATGTCGACAGCATGGACCGTGAGGAGGACAGCGTGATCCTCATGACGATCCACAGCGCCAAGGGTCTGGAGTTTCCCGTCGTTTATGTCGTCGGCATGGAGGAAGGGCTCTTTCCCGGTCTGCGCTCCATCGGCGAGCAGGACGAGATGGAGGAGGAAAGACGGCTCTGCTATGTTGCCTTCACCAGAGCAAAAAACCGCCTTGTCGTTTCCCATGCGCGCCAGCGCATGCTTTACGGCAAGACGACAGCAAACCGACCAAGCCGTTTTCTGGAAGAGAGCGGTCTTGACACGGAAGAGCCGCCGCGTCAGAGAGATCCCTGGGCCGATCAGCGTCCCCGCAGCGCGTCCGGCCTGCCTTTCGCACCGTCCTATGCCCGAGGCAGAACGGCACCGAGAGCCGTCACCGCAAAGCACAGCACAGCTGCGCCTCCCCCTGCCGTTCCCCTTCCGGAGCTCTCCATAGGTCAGCGAGTGCATCACAACGCCTTCGGCGACGGAACCGTCACAAAAATGACGCCAATGGGCGGCGATCAGCTTCTTGAAATCAGCTTTGACGAGCACGGAACAAAGAAGCTCATGCTGAAAGCCGCCGCCAGGTATCTTGAAACGCAATAGTTCCTTCATCTTCTCTTTATAATCTGTTCACGCATCCGCTCCACGGTAATGCTATAATCACATCCAGAAATAATAAGGAATCGGCTGTATTGGAACAGAAATCCCGAACGCAGCCGGTTCAAAGAAAGGAAAATGAAGATATGGATGTACAGAGCGTCATTGATAAGATCAAGGAACTTGTGAAGAAAGGGAATGTCTCCCGTATCGTCGTGTGCCGGAAGGGTCAGCAGGTTCTGAACATCCCGGTAAGTGTCGGTGTTGTCGGTGCGGTTGTTGGTCTGGCCGCTGCAAAGTGGGTCACGCTGGCGGCTGTTCTTGCCACCATCGGTCTGGGCTGCACAGTTGAGGTCATCAAGTCAGACGGCGGCATTGTCAATGTCATGGACGAGGAGAGCAACCAGAAGGTCCGCAGCTTTGCCGCAGACGCCGTCGAAAAGGTCAAGGAGAACATCCCCGTCTCCATCAGCGTCGACATCAAGCGGGATGACGATGTTGTGGATGCCGAGGTAAAAGAAGTCGACGAGACCGACGAGAACAAATAAGTCCCCTGTTCCTGTCAGAAACACCGCTCCCTCCCCGAACCGGGAGGGAGTTCTGTTCGTTGAAAAGCCGGTTTCCCGGCTTTTCCGTTTTATCATAACATACAATGGAGAACACGCATGAAAGAGCTTACCGCGGGAAAAAATGACGCCGGGCAGCGGCTTGACCGTTTCGTTGCCAAAGCCGTTCCCTTGCTTCCGGACAGTCTTCTGCAGAAGTATATCCGTCTCAAGCGAATCAAGGTCAACGGGAAGCCTGCCAAGCGGGATCTCCGCCTGTCCGACGGCGATGTGCTGACCCTGTATATCAACGACGAGTTTTTCGAGGCCCCGAGAGAGGACAACGCCTGGCTGAAGATCGCCAAGCCTCGGCTCAGCATCTTATATGAGGATGAGAACATCCTTCTCGCCGATAAGAAGCCCGGTGTGCTCTGTCACAGTGCCGGCAAATGGGACTACAACACCCTGATTGCCAACATTCAGGCCTATCTGGCGCAGAAGGGTGAATGGCGTCCGAAGGAGGAGCATTCCTTTACCCCCGCCCTCTGCAACCGCATCGACCGAAACACCGGCGGCATCGTCATTGCGGCCAAGAATGCCGAAGCACTCCGTATTCTGAACGAGAAAATTCGCGACAGGGAGATCGAAAAATACTATCTCTGCGCGGTCTGCGGACGGCCGAAGCCCGATAAAGGCCGTCTGGAGAATGAACTTTTTAAGGACGCGGTCAAAAACCAGGTCTTTGTCAAGGCCAAGCCTGAGCCGGGCTCCCGAAGCGCCGTCACCGAATATCGGGTTCTTATGTCCCGCGGCGGGCTTTCCCTGGTGGAATGTCGGCTTCTGACCGGTCGAACCCATCAGATCCGTGTTCAGATGGCACACGCAGGATGGCCCCTTCTCGGCGACGGGAAATACGGCCGCGAGGCGGTCAACCGCCGCTATCACGAAGACGGCCAGGCGCTTTACTCCTGGCGGCTGTGCTTCGATTTTCCCACCGACGCAGGTCTTCTCAATTACCTCCGCGGGAAAGAGTTTTCCGTTGACCGGGAAAGCATCGACTTTGTCGCCAAATATTTTGCGCCATCGAATTGATCTTTCCTTGCTATCCCTCGCTCTTTCAAGCTTTCCGTCCGTGATGGTTCGGTTCAAGAAACAGAAGAAAACATCTGCAGTATGACTGTGTCATCACCGCAGATGTTTTTCTTTTATCTGTTTATACGCTTGTGTGGACTGTATTCCGCTCTGCGATTTTTACTTTAACCGGATTTAACGGTAGAGCGCAGGTGTCCAGTAGCTTTGCTGATAAAGATCCGTAAAGCGGAAGCTCTGACGGAGGTTTCCGTCGCCCAGGTCGACATAGGAGATGTTCATATCTTCCGTAACCGTCATCGGATCGCCCAGAAGATAACTGTCTTCATAGACACCGGTATAGCTGTAGTAGTCACAGATGAAGTCAAGCTTGTCTCCGACCTTCCAGAAAACACTCTCATCCTTCGCCCAGTCCACATCCGCCGCGGGAATCTCATCCGTAATGGCCGGAACCCCCTTGGCAACGGTTTCGGTTTCATTCTCAGCATACACACGGCGAAGGCCCGTGATTGTGCCATCGGGATGCTCCGGATCAAAGGAGATCAGGATATTGACTCTCTCGTCGTTCAGGAGTGCGGGGACATAGCCGGTGATTATGGCCTCATCCCCTTCTCCGATGGTAAGCTCATGCCGGAACGCCACGGGCTGACCGTTGATGGCAAGCCAGGCATTGTCTTGCGGAGCAAGAAGATTTCCGTTGTCGTCGAAGTCAAAGACCGTATCCAGGCCGAGGTCAATATACCCGTTTCCGTCGTCATAGAACAGATTATACTCCAGGCTTTCCACCAGATCCCACTGTTCTTCGGGCAGTGTGATGCACTCCTGTCCGGCGGAATTGGTGTTCCAGGCCAGCCAGGTCGGGTCAAAGCTGTTGGCCGCAATATACTCTGCAGTTTCTTCGTCGTTCAGCGCACGTCCCGTAAAGAAGCCGGTGTTGCCGGAGGAATAGCCGGGAACGGTGGTATATCCGCCGCCCAGGAAGGCATTGAGCAGTTCAGAGATCATTTCCATATCGCCGGCGGAGGAGCTACCGTAGCCCCCCGTCAGGATCGACGGCATGCTGTACCCGTTGACGCCGGAAGCCGCCTGGCCGCTGACCTCGAGGCTGGCAAAGGCGCGGATGGCCTCGGCATAGCTCTCGTCCATGCCGATCGCGTCATAAGTGTTGCACGCCGAATCAACCTTGCTGGTCTTGCGGTACGGGAAATAGATGGACAGGCCGTAGGCATTCGACATGTTGCTGGAGGTCTTGTTGTACTTAATCGCCTTTTGCAGGGCTTTGACAAGGCTCTTCCCCTGTGTGGTGCCGAGATTGTTTGCAAAGTGGATCAAGTCGATCTGGTCAATGACGGAGCTGCGGGCGAACTCACGGGTGTTGTTGCGTGCATTCGAGATCTGTCTGTATTCGTCCTCCTGGATCAGTTTGGTCAGAGACTTGGAGAAGTTCTTCAGCGGCTTGGGGACGGAATTGGAAAGCTCCGCAAGGTCTACAACGGAGAGCGTGGCGCTCTGCCCGCGCGTCTGTGCCGCACAGGTCGAGACAAAGTCATCAACAATGTTTTTTCCGACCTCGACGGTAGGCATGCCGGGATTGGCGCACAGTCTGTTCAGCCAGTTGGTGTAGTACCAGCCGATGCCCGGCTCGGTTTCCTCCGAGGCAATCATGTAGTCGGCGTAATCGTCCAGCATGAGTCCGGTTTCCAAGGTCGCCATCAGGCATGCGTCAAAGCCGATGAAATCGAAGGTGACACCGCCTTCCTTTAAGGCCTGATCGATGCCCGCCAGGGACATGCTGCCGCTGCGCGGATTCTTTTCGTCATAGCCGTAGCCGGAAACGCTGCCGCCGCCATGGTCCCATAGAATCAGCTCGTTCCGGTTGGCCGGATAGCGCAGCGAGCACCACTGGATAAAGCTCGCGAGGGTCTTCGGGTCGGTCATGGACGCGTTGCCCATATCGGCTGCCAGGCGCTCCAGGCCGCCGTTCTTTACCTCATAGATCTGGTTCCGGTCGGAGGAGACCACCGAATTGTTCCAGCGGGCACAGCCGCCGGTGTAGACGATGATGCGGACGTTGTTGGAAAGTCTCGCTTTGGTCATTTCCACCAGATCCTTGGTGGCCATGCTGCTGCGGGATTCAAGGTCCGTGCCGCACATGTAGATCATGATGGTAACCTTGTCGCTGCCGTCGCCGCGAATCACGGTGTACTTGTCGCGGGCGCCCTCCGATACGGTGTTATCCACCGTGACCGTATCGGTGTTTCCGGCCTGTGTATCGGAGTTTCCGCCGGTGATATTCTGGAAGCTGTTCGGAGAGATGCCAAAATCGATATTGCCGGTCGGCCGCGGGGTTGCCGTGGGTCGCGGCGTTGCGGTCGGACGCGGGGTGGGCGTCGAGGTACTGACATAAGCGGTCGGTGTCGGCGTCTGGGTGGAGTAGGTATAGCTGTCCGAATCGCCGCCCAGCAGATTCCCTCCGCCGAAAAGAAGCAGCACGACAATGGCAAGCAGAGACAGGGCTCCGCCGCCGCGTTTTACGTTCCGCCCGTAGGTTTTTCTTCCGGTCTCGTGGATACTCTGGGTGTTGGAGCCGAAGTTATCGGGTCTGCTGCCCGTTACCGGTCCGGTACCGAGCCCTTCTCCGCGACGGTAGACGGATTTGCCGCGTCCGCTGACATTTTTTCTGTGTCCGGTTGGTCTGTTTTCCATGTAACATCATCCTCTTTCTGAATCAGGGATCCTGATTGACAATACAATGTTTTCCTGCGCTTTTTCCGCTCTGTTGCTGTCTGACGATCCGAAAGCGTTTATTCGGCAGCTTATGCCCCGAACATCTTTTTCAGGTGCAGAGATGCCGCTTTCAGTTCGTTCTTGCTGTAAGAATTGTTCCGGTCTTCCAGCAGGGCGGCAATCGCGCTCTTGACATCCCTGCCCGCCATCATGGCCTCCACCAGCATGGCCTCTGGAGAGACGACATGCTCTTGCTTCTGGTAGCGATAGTCCTCATCCAGTTCCAGAACGATGGCGTACTCACCCTTTTCATAATTGCCCTTTTGTAGAAGCTGCTCCTTCACCTGAGCCGGGGTACCGCGAAAACTCATCTCGTGCAGCTTCGTCATGTCATTCATCAGGCAGAGACTGCATCGGGCATCCGCCTCAATCATGAAATCCACAAAACTCATAATGCGTTTGGGCGATTCATAGAGGGCGAAGGTCTTTGCGGACTTGTCCTGGCGCATGAGTTCCAGGAGGCGGATTCGTTCGGCATTCTCTCTCGGAAAGAAGCCCAGAAAAGCGAAGGTGCTGAGATCAAAGCCCGAAACGGAAAGCGCGTTAACCGCCGCGCAGCATCCGGGGATTCCGACGACGCGAATCCCCGCATCGATGGCGGCTTTGATCAGCTCGTTTCCCGGATCGGAGATGCAGGGCGTCCCTGCATCGGTGATTACCGCGACATTCTTGCCCTCCTGCATCTGCTGTACAAACCAGTTCGCTTTTCCATGTTCGTTAAACTTGTGGTTCGAGACCAGGCGGTTTCTAATCTCCAGCTTGTTGAGAAGCACCATGGAACGCCGGGTATCCTCCGCGGCGATCAGGTCCGCTTCTTCCAGAATCTTTCTCCCCCGCGGGGAGAGATCCGCCGAATTACCGATCGGCGTTGCGACGATATAAAGACAGCCGGTTTCTGTTTGCTGCATATTATTCTCCGTTACACAGTAATAATGAAGGTATTCTATCCCATTTCACCTCATTTGGCAAGTAGTTCGGCATGCTTTGTTGTCCGATTTGCGAAATGTTTTCTGCTGATCCCGGCTTTGATAATTTTTCATGAAAAATGAAATTCGCTCTTCTCTTTCTGCTGAAAATATGTTAATATATGAACGAGGGTAGGATACCCTCGGAAAGGAGTTGCCAGATATGAAGTTTACCTTCGCTGAAAAACGAATGGATTCCTCTGAAGATCTGAGAGCTTACGCCACCAAAAAGATCTCAAAGCTCGACCGCTTCTTTAAGACTGAGGCCGAAGCCTTTGTCACCTTCAGCCTGGAACGCGGACGCTTCCGGGCAGAGATCACAATTCATAACAACGGTACCTACTACAGAGCCAGTGAGCTGACCAGTGACATGTACGCGTCCGTTGACTCCGGTGTCGCTGCAATTGAGCGGCAGATCCGCCGTAATAAGACCCGCCTGGAAAAGCGCCTGCGTGAAGGCGCGCTGGAGAAGGACGCCGCTGCCGCAACGACGGTATTTGCTCCCGCCGAGGATGAACCTGCGGATGAGTTCAAGATCGTGCGTTCCAAGCGCTTCTCGATTAAACCCATGTCCGCGGAAGAAGCTATTCTGCAGATGAATCTGCTGGATCATGAATTTTTTGTCTTCCGGAACATGGATGCAGACGACGCGATCGCGGTTGTCTATAAAAGGCGTCAGGGCGGGTACGGACTGATCTGCGACGACGGCCTGGACGCTGACTGAAAAGAACAACTATTAACAGGAGGTTTTTCCCTATGAAATGTCCGCGCTGCGGAAGCGAAATGGAGCTTGACTCTCATCGTAAGATTCCTCTCAACATGTGCTATAACTGCGGCTATATTGAAGGCCGCACAACCGAAGGCGGTGAATTGAACTCGACGAACTTCACCCATCTGAAGGGACTGAATTTGAATGAAACCGCGGCGTTTCTGGCCAAAGGCCTCCAATCCAAAGGTATGAACGTCTCCGAAGAAGGGATCGCCGACTGGCTTGTGGAATCGATGAGCTGAGCCGGTTTTCAAGTCAGGTATAAAACCATAAAGGGAATGAGCGCATTTAATCGATGTGCTCATTCCCTTTATCTGTTTTAAATCTGCTCTGCCAGCTTTTGAACCAGCAGATTGATTTCTTCTGTCTTGAATCGGAAGCTGGCTGGATTTGCCACCAGACGTGCACTGATGGGGCAAACCGTCTCCAGCACGGTCAGGCCGTTTTCTTTGAGGGTTTTCCCGGTCTCCACGATATCGACAATCACATCGGAAAGGCCGAGGATCGGGGCCAGCTCAATGGAGCCGTTGAGCTTGATCAGCTCCACATCACGGGATTTGCCGGCATAAAAATTCCCGGCGATATAAGGGAACTTGGTTGCCACACGAAGTGTTCTCTCTCGGTTATCCACAAAGCCTTCCGGTCCGGCCACGGCCATGCGGCAGATCCCCGTTTTCAGATCCAGCAGCTCATAGAGCTCCGGACGGTTCTCCAGCAGAATGTCCTTCCCCGCAATCCCGATGTCAGCGGCACCGCGTTCGACATAGATGGTGACATCGGAGGGCTTAACCCAGAAGTAGCGTACACCGGTCTCGAAGTTTTCAAAGATCAGACGGCGGTCCGGCTGCTCAATGGCCGGGCACTCATAGCCCGCCTGCTTCAGCATGCCGTAGACCCGGTCGCCGAGACGGCCTTTCGGCAGTGCGATATCAAGCATCCTTCTCACCTCCCCGGAGGTCTACGGTCTCACCATACCGTCCGTCATCCGCGCTGCGCTGTGCACTGACCGAACGGCCGTTGCGCTGCAGCTCCTTCGCGGTATCCCGCACCAAAGACAGCGGTGTGTCTTCATCGTACAGCAGCAGAACATCCGCATCATTTGCTTCATTTGTGCGCAGCAGCTGGTCCAGAATCCCGAGATACACCGCAAAGCCGATGGCACTGCCCTTTCGGTTCATTCGTTTCAGGAGGCTGTCATAACGCCCGCCAGAGATCACCTTCTCTGCAATTTCCCGCACAAAGCCCTGAAAGACAATTCCGTTATAATAATGGATATCGTTGATGACAGAGAGATCAAACCAGAGCACGCTGTCTTCCCCTTCACACAGCGTGCTCAGCTCACAAAGCTCCTGTCGAACCGCAGGGTCAAGCCAGCCGAGCCGAAGGGACCCCAGCTTCTCCGGAAGCTCTTTGAGACTGCAGCGGAGTCCGAGCAGCGCACGCAGCTCCGAGAATCTTTCCTCGGCCCAGCCCTGCTGCCGAAAGAGTTCCGCCAGTTCATGCTCGTTACGTGCGGCAATCAGCCTCAGCACTTCTCCCTGCGCCCTTTCTCCGGCGCCGATGGCGGAAAAGAGGCTCTTCAGGATCCCGAGGTGCGACACACTCAGGACACTGCGCTTCGAAATTGCCCTGAGGCTCTCGGCCGCCAGGTGGAGCACCTCATACACATCATAGTTGTCCAGATCTCCGATGCACTCCAGACCGCACTGCATAATTTCGCGAAACTGGTGGGAACTGCCCGCAGGCCGATAGACGTTTTCATGATAATAGAGCTTCTGCTTGTATCCGGGGCGGAAGGAAGCGTTGCGGACAATGGAGAGCGTCACATCCGGCTTCAGTGCCAGAAGCTCTCCGTTGGTGTCGTTGAACGTGATCACACGGTCGCTCACCAGAAAGTCTTTGTTGCCGGCATATAGTTCGTATTTTTCAAACTTGCTCATCCGGAAGCTTCGGTATCCGTATCGGCGATACAGCTCCCGAAGTGAAAAGAGCAGTTTTTCATCTGCTTTCAAAGAGATTTCCATACTTCACCACTTTACCAAAATAAAGAAT
>CAMKEK010000003.1:0-32545 GCA_946411545.1 uncultured Clostridia bacterium | reverse complement strand
CTCAGATAAAAGGCGTTGTTAAGTCCCCCGGATGATTCCGGGGGCAGAAAGGAGAAACTGCAATGGACGATAAGGCGATGAATATTGTGATGAAGTATATCCAGGAACATCTGGATACCACGGACAAGGTCCCGGACTTTTCCGTGTTCACTGTCTGGAAAGCGAAGGTGCTCCAGAACTGGAAGTACCTGATCTCAAGCACATTGCCGGACGGTATGTACTACGAGCTGACGTACAACGGCGATGACAATGTGTGGTATCTGGATGCTTACAAGAAGTTTGAGAACCGGGTGGTACTCGGATAAGAGGGAGAGAGATGGTAGATTTCAACACTCTTGCAAGAGGTGCGGTGCGTGAAAAATTCAACCTGGCGGTTGCTCAGGTTGGGCGGGACATGCTGGACCCCAACAAGGACCCGGAAGCCGCCAGGGGTATCGCAATCACGCTGAAGTTTTCACCGAAGGCGGGAACAATCAACGTGGAGTTTGACGTCCAGACGAAGCTGGCAAAGCTGAACAAGGACAAGACCGTTCTGCTGATTGGACAGGACGCCAAGACCGGAAGGGTAGAAATTTCAGAGTACACAAACAACCCGGCAAGAATCCAGCCTGCCGCCTACGCGGAGGACACACGGACCGTGGACGCCGAAACCGGGGAGATATATGACAGCACACCAATTGATTTAAGGAGGCAAAAATAATGATGGATATGACCAGAGAAGCAATGAGTTTTATCAAAGATCTTGTGGAAAAGGCAGCCCCGGTGCATGACGCAAGGGTAATCTGCGGAAAGACATACACTAATGAGAAACTTTACCGCATGGACGAGCCGCCGAGAGCGGAGCCGCTGCAGGTGGAGACTTTGACCGGCCTCCTGGAGTATGTGACCGGCTGCAGACATGAGCATAAATCTAAACAGATGATAATCCATGTATCCGGCCCTACTGAGATTGACTTCTTTTCCACCCTGGACAACGAAAGAAAGAGAGAGTATCTGTGCCATGCCTCAGCAAATGTTCACAGCTTCCACTTTGATCAGTGGATGGGGCAGGAAGATTTCATCCTTCGCCTCCAGAGCAATTTCGCGCCTACCGAGGACCGTGATCTGCTCCTGAAGCTCGCCGGGAACGTGATGGCCCAGAACAATGTGGCCTATGCCGATGACGGAATCACACAGACAGCCACGATGAAGACGGGTGTATCAAGCGCGGCAAATGTCCAGGTGCCGAATCCGGTCACCCTGGCACCCTACAGAACCTTCCAGGAAGTGGACCAGCCGGAGACGCAGTACATCTTCCGCATGAAGATCGCAGCTGACAGTCCGTATTTCCTCCTTTCCGATGCATCAAATGGCGTCTGGAAGAACGAGGCGATTGCGAATATCAAAAATTACATAACCATGGAAATGGCGAAAAGTGAGAATCTGCAAAACATTGCTTTGATAGGATAAATGAGAGACTCATTTATTATCAAACGGTATATGTATGAGGCTTTTAAAAAATTGCCTGACTCTGACAGGCTACAGGTATATGACAGTTTGTTTGAATATGCTTTGAACAGTGTGCCTTTTCCAAATAAATATCCGACATCACTTCTGCATATTATCAAAAGTCAAATAGACGGAAATATTAAGAGCTATGAGAGTTTTGATATGAGGACAAGCGCAGAATACCGAAGATGGAAAAATGCGGTTTTTGAGAGGGATGGAAAGGTGTGCTGCTCATGCGGTTCAAAAAAGGATTTGGAAGTACATCATGTAATCCCGTTCTCTCAAGATCCAAAGAAGCGTTTTGATGTAGATAACGGGAAAGTCCTTTGCAAATATTGTCACAGAAAGGTTCACAAGAGGCCATGAATACAAGTTTTGTACTCTTCACAAAAATCGACGAGGTGGTAAGGGAATTAAGCCTTGAGGAAAAAGGTATGCTCTTTCAGGCTATCCTTGACTACCAGAAGACTGGTGAAGTGCCGGAGATGGACAAGCTGCTGAGGGTAGTCTTTCTCCCGATCAAGCATGACATGGATTACTGCGAAGAACAGAAGCAGAAGGCGCAGCAGCAGAAATCTGATGCAGGGAAGAAGAGTGCAGAATCCCGTTCAATGAAAGGTAACACCGTTGAACAGAAGGCAACACCGTTGAACGCCGTTGAACGCCGTTCAACGAAAGGCAACACCGTTGAACATAATATAAATGTAGATATAGATGTAAATGTAGATAAGAAGAATAATAACACCCCCCTACCCCCCTCTTCCGAGGGGGAGACGGGTGTGTGGTCCGATTCCCTGAGAAATCAGCCGAAGAATGGACCGGCGAAGAAAAAACAGTCCGAGGTGATGGAGGAGCGTTTTGAACGCTTCTGGAAAGAGTATCCGAAAAAGGTCGGAAAGGGGGACGCCAGAAAGTCCTTCCTGAAGATTAACCCGTCAGATGCTCTCCTTGGACGGATGATTACCGCTGTAATGGCTGCCTCCGCTACCTTCCAGTGGCAGAAAGACAACGGACAGTTTATCCCGAACCCGGCTACCTGGTTGAACCAGCAGAGGTGGGAGGACGAAGTGCGTCCTGATATGGGCAGGCCGGATCAGAAGCTGGCTCCGCCGAACGGGACGCGGTTTTCCAACTTTGATGAGCGGCCCTACGACGCGGAGGATGACGCCATAGGAACGGCGTGGATGGGAAAAGGAGGATGATATGCCGGAGGATGGAACTGTAGTGCAGGAGCTGCCGTGGTACGCGAAATGCTCCCTGGATGATGTGCGGTGCTTTATCGGCGCCAACCTCAAGACCGTGGCCCGGTGCGTGGTGGCGGTCGGGTACTATCTCAAGCAGGTGCGGGACCGGGAACTCTGGAAGGATGCCGAGGAAGCCGGGTATACCTCTGTGTGGGACTTTGCCCACCGGGAATTTGGAATATCAAAAAGCACGGCCTCCAGGTACATGAGCATAAACGACCGGTTCTCAGAGGGCGGAGATTCGCCGCTCATCATGAAGCAGTACGAAGATCTGTCAAAGTCTCAGCTTCAGGAGATGCTATACCTCACGGATCAGCAGGCCGAGGCGGTGACGCCGGAGACCACGGTCCAGCAGATCCGGGCGATGCGGGAGCCGGGGCCGGTGGAGGTGCTGGATGGGCAGATGTCGCTATCTGACTTTCTTGGGGATGCGCCGGAAACGGAAGAACAGGTAACGGCGGAATCTGCTCTTGTCGTGCATGTTTCTGCCGATGATGTAGATGAAGTATATAAAGCCATGCGTGAGTCGGCGGTACCCTGTGTGGTCGCCATGGATGACCTGATCCCGGAAGAAGAAGCCGCTGCCGTTGCGATATCGCAACAGGAAGACACAGTGGAACAGCATGATGATGTCCCCGCCCATGGCAGGAGACTGATTGACGCTGATGCCCTGATCGACGACCTTGAAATGAAGCCGTGGGTGCATGTCACGGATTACAACATTGCTTACTATGCGGTTAAGGGCGCTGAGACTGTGTATGATGTCACGATGGTGCATGGGAAGTGGACTGCTGACGGACATTGCAGTGTTTGTGGGGAACATGCTTTGTTCTGGGCAATGTCAAGCGGATATAGCGCAAGTAAATTTTGCCCGAACTGTGGGGCGAGAATGGACGGTGAACAGCATGAGAGATGACATTATAAGCAGACAGGGGCGATTGATGAAGCAATTTCAAATTCGACAAAGATGACCTGATTAAACAGCTTTACGATGAGACAGGTGTGGATTACAGAGCATGACGGAACAGGCCGGGAAGGAGGGCACCACGGAAGCAAAGGAATATCTTCTGCAGATCAGGCAGATCTCCGGAGCTATCGACAGGAGAAAGAAAGAACTGAAGAACCTGCGGTCTTCCGGGATGAGCCTCAGGCCTCAGAATTACTCGGCCGACAGGGTGCAGCACTCATATTCCGGCCAGCGGTCGGAGAAGATGGCGGAGTGGCGGGCTGATCTGCAGAGGGAAATACAGGAGGACATCGAAAGGCTGGCAAAGCTCAGGCATGAGATCGTGACGACAATCAACGGACTCAGCAGGCCGGAATACTCGGAGATGCTGCACTCTATTTATGCCGAAGGTAAGGACCTGGCAAGGACAGCGGAAGAGATGCACTACTCATACAACTATGCATGCACACTCCATGGCCGGGCGCTGAAGGAGTTCTGGAGGAAGCACCTGAAAGAGCGTAAGGAATCGTAAGACATTTGTCGAAATTGCTGATACAGTGATAATGTCCGGAAGAAGGGGGAAGCAGAGCACTCGCAGAAATGCGGGTGCTTTTCTGTTGCCGGAGAGCGGGAGGAAGATGGTATTCACGGAGGAACAGAAGAACACCGGGGCCTGGGTGCGCCAGATCTCGCAGCAGTCGTACAGAGGATGGAAAGCCTTCTATCACACGAAGGAGTGGAAGAAGAAACGTCAGGAGATTCTGAAGCGCGATCATCGCGCGTGCTGCAGATGCAGAGCGCTGGGCATCTTCACGCCGGCCGCAACTGTGCACCATGTGAAGCACCTGTCCGATGTTCCGGAGCTGGCGCTGACCGACTCGAACCTCATGAGCCTGTGCCTCGCATGCCATGACAAGGAACATCCGGAGAAACAGTACAGGCGGAAGAAGTTCGAGACCCCGGAGCGATGGTGAAGATCCGAATTTTGGAAGAATCGCGTCAGGATAAAAACAAATTCCGGCATCCGAAGTCAGACAATTTGTTTACCGTGGGAAATCTCCCGGGATACCCCCGGGTCAGAAATCCGAAAAGCGCGCGGCGGCTGGAGACCGGCGGGAGGTCCTATCCTAGAGAGGATTTTGAAATCCGCGTTCATGTGCGCGTGTGCGCGCGCGATCTCATGGAAAGGACGGAAGGAGGCGAGGCGGGAATATGGCAAAAAAGAAGAGGGAAACGAGGCGGAAAGAGGTCCGGGTTTCCCTGCTTCAGCAGGTGGAGAGCAAGGGCGCGGACATAGCCCTGTTTGTCGACCAGATCGAAGACTACATGGCCTTTTGGGATCAGAAGGAGATGCTCCGGGATGCGGCAGCGGCGACGCAGAAGATCATCACGGAGTTAAAGCCGGAGCCGGACGAGGACCGGACCGCCTACATGCGGGCAGTGCTCGAAGCGAACAGGCAGCTCCTGGAGGCGAACAAACAGATGATCGCGACGAACCGGCAGATGCTCTCGATCCTGAAGGCGATGGACGTGCAGACGGGGAACATCGTGAAGGCGGGGGACGAAATTGACAAGTTATGAGCCAAACATCGACGAATGGATTTATCTGATTAAGGGCAACCACCTGGAGCACTGCAAGGAGCAGGAGCTGGCGCTGACGAACAACATCATACCGGTATTGGAGCGGCCGGACGTCTATGTGGATGCCGACCGGATTGCAAGAGGCCTGAGCCTGCAGAAGTACTTTCCATACCGGCTGCTCCCGTGGGAGCGGTATCAGTTCGCAATTATGTTCGGTGTCTTCCTCCGGGACAAGTCGATGCCATACGACGACATTTACTTTCATGTAACGAGGGACATCATAGGACGCGGCGCCGGGAAAAACGGTTTCATCGACTTCTGCGCCATGTACATGATCAGCCCGCTCCACGGCGTGCCAGGTTATAACGTGGACCTGATCGCGAACGGAGAGGATCAGGCCGCGACATCCATCCAGGATGTCTACAACCTGATCGAGAGCCCGGTGTCGCCGAAATATGAAAGGGCGCTGAAGACGAACTTCAAGGCCATGGCAGAGAAGATCATCGGGAAGAAGATGCAGGCGGCTTTCCGCCTGAACACAACCAGCACGAAGAACAAGGACTCCAAGCGGACCGGGTGCGTCATCTACGACGAGAAGCATCAGTATACGGACACGAGAAATATGAACACGCTGAAGTCCGGCACTGGAAAAATGAAGTGGTGGAGGGAGATCACCATCACCACGGACGGGCACGTGCGGGGCGGCGTTCTGGATAACGAGAAAGAACAGAATCTGGTGATTCTCCGGGATTACAACCCGGACAACCGGATATTCGTGAACTGGTTCCGGATCGAGGCAGAGGAGGAGTGGAATCAGATCGACAAGATCGTGAAGGCGAATCCCTCTCTCGCGGATCCGAGCTTCGCGTCCCTCAGGACCACCATCATGCAGGAGATCCAGGACATGCCGTTTAATCCGGATTACTACCCGGAGTTCCTGGCTAAGCGCTGCAATTTCCCGATATCGGACCCGGAATCGGCGGTCGCTGAGTGGTCCGACATCGTAAGGTGCACCGAGGAGCCGGCGTTCCAGCCGGAGCCCGGGATGCAGTGCGTCGGCGGCCTGGACTACACGAAGACGAACGACTTCTGCGGGTGCATCCTGACATTCAGGAAAAACGGGAAAATCGTGAATCTGCACCACAGCTTTATCTGCTCGAAGTCAAAGGACCTGCCGAACATAAAGGCGCCGGTGCGGGAATGGGCAAAAAAAGGAATCTGCACCATCGTGGACGACGTGGAGATCCCGGCGGAGCTCCCCGTGCAGTGGTTCTCGGAAATGGCCATGATTTACACGATAAGGATGATAGGAATCGATGCCTACCGGTATACATGGCTGAATACGAGATTCAAGCAGATCATGGGCTTCGAGGCATTTGACAAGGAGAACAAGAGAATTTACCTCGTACGGCCGTCGGACATCATGAAAGCAAGCCCGATTATAAACAGCCTGCTTTTGACGCACAGCGTAACGGGGTGGGACCGGATGATGGCCTGGTACACGAACAACACAAAGCGCGTCATGGACACGAAGGGGAATGTCACTTACGGGAAGATCGAGCCGAAGCTCAGGAAAACAGATGGATTTATGGCGTGGGTTCACAGCATCTGCTGCCTGGAGTTTCTTCCGGAGGAAGTGGAGCTGCCGGCGGTGGACATGGGGGTATTCACGTACTAAAGGAGTTTATTTATGTCAATGATCACAGACTTCTGGAAATGGATCCAGAACAAAATGGGGACGTCGAACACGGTCGAGGTGGCGTCGACGGATCTGAAGGATTATATCGATTCCGGAGCCTGGAACAAGCTCGCCCTGTACGACTTTTACCTCCATGTCGGGATCAACCTGATTGCATACGCGCTTTCAAAGTGCGAGGTGAGAACATTCCTGAACTGGGAAGAAATACAGGGGGATGAATATTATCTCTGGAATTTTGAACCAAACAGGAACGAGAATGCGAGCCGCTTCATGCACAGAGTCATCGGCCGCCTGATCTACTCCGGAGAATGCCTGGTCGTGCCGACGAGCTCCGGACAGCTTCTGGTCGCGGAAACATATACGCGGGATCAGTACGCACTATATCCGGACATCTTCCGGGATGTGACGGTCACCGGAGACGGAGCAGGAGGGAATCCGTTCACATTCCAGAGGAGCTTTCGGGCGCAGGATGTGCTTTTCTACAGACTCCAGAACGACAATCTGAGGAATCTGATGGACCAGCTCCAGCAGGAATACGCTGAGATGCTGACGGCAGCGGAAACCAAATTCATGCGGGCCGGCGGAGAACGCGGCATCCTGTACATTGACGCCATGGCGCCAACTACGAATTACGGGAAGAACACGGATGGAACCGTCAGGGATTTTAACCAGGTTTACACGGAGCTGATGAATAAAAGCTTCAAGAGTTATTTCCGGAACCCGAACGCAGTTATGCCGCTGTGGAGCGGATTCAAATACGAAAACAAGGGCGCGGAAGCCACGAAGAAGAGCACATCGGAAGTGAAGGATGTCACCGATCTGTCGGATGAAATCCTGACGCACGTGGCCATGTCGCTGAATATCCCGCCGGCCCTCATGAAAGGGGACGTCGCGGATGTGACGAAGATCACGCAGAATTTCATCACCTTCGGGATTGACCCGGTGGCGAAGATGATTGAGCGCGAGAACAACCGGAAGAGGAACGGAACCGCAGTGCTGAAGGGGACGTATCAGAAGATCGATACGGCGACGATCCAGCACGTGAACATATTCGACGAGGCGGACCATATCTTCAACCTGATCGGGGCAGGGTACTCCCTGGATGAGGTCAGGAGGAAGGCTGGAGACGTTCCGCTGAATACGGAATGGAGCCGGATGCATTTCCGCAGCAAGAATTTTATGAATGCGGCGGCGATGGAAGAAGGAGACGAACCCGCGGCACTGACGGATGGCCAAGGGAATAGCAGAGGAAAGGAGGGTGAAGGCGAATGAGGAACAAGACGGCAGTACTGAAGTACCGCTTCGGTGAAACGGAGCAGAGGGCGGACAGCAAAGTCCATCTGATGTATTTCTACGACGATATCAGAGCCCGCGGGGACTTCGACTGGAAGACATGGAGCTGGAAACAGTCTGAGACTTCCGCGAAGTACATACGGGACGAGCTGGCGAAGATACCGGACACGGACGCGCTTGAAGTGCATATCAACTCCAGAGGCGGAGAGGTCGGGGAAGGCGTCACGATTTACAACCTGCTCCGCCAGAAGGCACAGAGAGGCTGCAAGGTGATCGGCTATGTCGACGGGTACGCTTACAGCGTCGCTGCGGATATAGCGATGGCCTGTGACGAGCTCCACATGGGCCTCGGGACTACGATGCTCCTGCACTTCCCGTGGATGATGGCCGCGGGCAATGCGGCGGACCTGAGAAGTTACGCCGACCAGCTGGACGCCATGGGCGATGCGGCGGTGCAGCTCTATCTGTCAAGAAGCGGCGGGAAGATCGAGGAGAACGAGCTCCGGATCATGATGGAGAAGGAAACGGTTCTGAGCCCGGATGAATGCCTGAAATACGGATTCTGCGAATGCGTGGATACCTACCAGGCAGAAGACATCGACAATGCGGGCGATGATGACGATGAAACCGTGGAAGAGCTGAAGGAACAGCTGGCAGCGGCGAGAAACATGAAGGCCGAAGTCAGGCAGATGCTTGAGAATCTGAAAGTTGCACCGGTACAACGGCCGGATGCGCTGAACACCTTCCTGGCGGCCATGCAGCGCGTCGGAAGATAAACAAACAGGAGGAAAAAAACATGATTAATAAAGACCTGATGAAAGCACAGAACGCACAGGTTATGCAGAAGATGTACGAGGCCCTGCAGAAGGGAGATGTGGAGGCCGCAACGGCAGCACTCCAGGAGATGCAGACCACCGTATGCGAGGCGGTCGAGGCAGAATTTGAACAGTACAGGGACGTTTCTGACATCGCGATCCTGCAGAGCAGAGGCCTCAGGGCGCTCACCAGCGAGGAGACCGCGTGGTATCAGAAATTCATTGACGCGGTGAAAAGCGGCGCAAAGCAGGCGATCACCAACCTCACCGACGCGATCGTCCCGACTATCATTGACCGCGTGATCGAAGACATGAAGAAGGAACATCCGCTCCTGAACGAGATCACTTTTGTGAACGCCGCCGGCGCGATCAAGCTCGTACTGAACGGCACCCAGATGGCGCAGAAGCTCGGCAGCTGGGGCGCAATCGGATCCGCGATCTCCACGCAGGTGGCGGGGCAGATCAAGGTTATTGACGTCACAAAAAACAAGTACACTGCGTACTTCCTGATCCCGAAGGATTTCGTGCGCTTCAACTTCGGCTTTGCACCGATGTGGGTAGATCAGTACATCCGCATCCTTCTGGGCGAAGTGATCGCAAACGGCCTCGAGCAGACCATCGTGTCCGGCGATGGCAACGGTCAGTTCATCGGCATGATCAAGAACATTACGCAGGCGACCAACAACACCTATGCGAACAAAACCGCCGTGGCCCTGGAAGACTGGGGAGACAGCTATGCGAATGTCATCGCCGGCCTTTCCGTGGACGGCAACGGAGATTACAGGAACGTGCAGGAAGTGCTTCTGGTGGTGAATCCGAAGGATTACATCAAGAAAGTGCGGAGAGCGCAGAACATGGTCACTCTGGCCGGAGTGCTCGACCTGATCAGCCTGACCTGGCCGACCAGAGTCGTGGCGTCTGCGTTCATGCAGGAAGGGAAGGCGGTTGTCGGCATCGCGAAGAACTACTTCGCGGCAATTAACGGCGGGCAGTCCGGAATCATCGAATTCTCCGACGAGAATCAGTTCCTCGAGGACAACAGGGTCTACACGACCCGCGTTTACGGCGGTGGACAGCCGGTGGATAACACCAGCTTCGCGTATCTTGACATTTCCGGTGTCGAAGCACCGACCTTCCCGGTGAAGGTGAAGGGCACCGTAAAGACGAAAGAACAGGCCTGATAAGGAGGTAACCTATGGCGTCTCTCGCAACAGCGACCATCATCCAGATGGTTAAGGACAACCTGCATATCACGTATGACACGGACGAATCCACGGAGAGGCGCCTGAGGAACGAAGCGGAAAGCGGGATTCAGTACATCCGGAAGTACTGCGATCCCGCGGCCACCTGCGAGCCCGGCACAAGATTCGCGGCGATGCTCTGCGAGTACGTACTGAGGGCGGAGTCCGGTGCGCTGGAATCGTTCCAGGCAGATTACGCCACGGAGATCACGGCGGCCAGGGCGGAGCTGGATGCCGACCGTTACGCGGCGGCGATGGGATATGCGGAGGATGAGGATGCTTAGATCAAAAAAGCAGGGGTTTCAGACATTCTCTGATGGCTGGGGCACATCCTACGGAGTGATTAACCGCCGCCTGACAGCTCCGAAACAGGTATTCATACACTTCCAGGAAGCGGCGGTAGGAGAACGCCGTTTCTGGGATGCGCAGATCAGCGGCATTACGATAGTCCGCGCGGTCCGGGTGCCGATTGATTCAAAGGTAAATCAGGGGGATATCTTCGAGATCGCCGGCGTTCAGTACGAGGTGGCACAGAAGGACCGGAAGGACGACCGGCGCCCGGAATCGTGGCTGCTGTCGCTCCGGAGCGCGGCCATCGATTACAGGAGGGCGGATGAGTAGTAAGAAAATCGGACTGGACGGACTCAGCTACGAGCTGCGGCAGGTCCTCAAGGAGTTTGAGGGCATGAGCTACAAAGCCGTAAAGAACGCCGTCCGCGAGACTGCGGAGACTATCCGAAAGGAGACCGCGGGAAGCTCTCCCAAAAAGACCGGCGTATACAGAAAAAACTGGCGCGTCAAGGAAGAGAATAACGGAGGCTTTGCGATCGCGGATACCGTGTATCAGGATAAAAAACCGAGCCTGACACACCTGCTCCAGTGGGGGCACGGCGGACCGGTCAGAGCGAAAGGGTATCCTCACATTGTTCCCGATGAGGAAACGGCGAAGCTCTTCGCGGCAAAACTGATGAAGGAGATGGGCGGATGATCAGGACGTCACGGCAGATCAGGGATATCATCGAGCAGACCGGATTCTACATGGATCCGGACCACCCGTCGTACATCGAAAAGGAGAAAAAGGACAGGCTTCCTCCTCCGTTTCTGGAATATGACGACGATGCGCGGGAATTCTTCGCAGACGGCATCTGCTACGCGGAGTATCACAGGATTACGATCAGGCTCTTTACGGACGACATGGACACGGACGCGGTCGAGACTGTACGGCGCACGCTGATGGCAAACGGTATTTCTTTCAGACAGGAGCGGGAGCAGGTCCTTGATCCGCCGCTCTGGATGACCACATTCACTATGGAGGCATGAAATGGCAAACAAGATTAAGTACAACCTGAAAAATGTGCACGTCGCGAAGATGCTCACGAACGACGGCACGACTGTAACCTACGGGACTCCGCAGGCTATTCCGGGCGCGGTGTCTATCTCCCTGGAACCGCAGGGAGAAATCTCGAAGTTCTACGCGGACGGCATCGTCTACTGGCAGGGCGCAGCGAACAACGGCTACGAAGGAGACCTCGAGATGGCCCTGTTCCCGGAGTTTTTCTTCACGGAGCTGCTCGGAGACGAACTGGACGAGAACGGAATCCGCTATGAGAATGCGGATGCCAAGCCGACTCCGTTCGCTCTCATGTTTGAATTCGACGGAGACGAGAACGCGATCAGGCACTGCCTGTACAACTGCACGGCGACCAGGCCCACACTGGAGGGCGAGACCAAGGAAGACACGATCGAGCCGAAGACAGAGACCTGCACCGTTTCCGCATCCCCGCTCCCGGATGGCAGCGTGAAGGCCTCTACCGGGCCCACCACGGACACTGCGAAGTACAACACCTGGTATGCTGCAGTCCCGATGAAGGCGTGAGCAGATGATCAGAAAAGAGATAAAGGTTGACGGACGGCTGGTGCCCTTCAAGGCATCAGCCGCCATTCCGAGAATGTACAGACTGAAGTTCGGGCGGGACATCATCGGTGACATGCAATATGTCGCGGCCTCGCTCGAAAAGAACAGGGACAATGACGTCTCGATCCCGATGGACGCACTGACCATGTTCGAAAATATGGCCTTCATCATGGCCAAACACGCGGATCCGGAGATCACCGACAGCCCGGATGAATGGCTGGAGGAATTCGACACGCTCTCGATCTACGAGATTTTCCCGCAAATCCTGGAGCTGTGGGGGCTGAATACGGCCACCACATCGGAGTCTAAAAAAAAATTAGACCAACTGAGCGGGAAATGAACACGCCGCTGTTCCTGTACAGATGCCTGCAGCTGGGGCTCTCCATGAGCGACCTCGATCTGCTGTCAATCGGCATAGTTCTCGACATGTTCACGGAGAAGCAGAACGATGAAGTGAAATATAAGCAGGTAGCGACACAGGAAGACTTTAACAGATTCTAGGGAAGGAGAGACCATGGCGGCGGACAGGATCAAAGGAATCACCGTAGAAATAAACGGAGACGCCACAGGGCTCTCCAAATCTTTAAAAGACGTCAATACCACGATTAATCAGTCAAGGCAGGCGCTGAATGACGTAAAAAGACTCCTGAAGCTGGACCCGAAGAATACGGAACTGCTGGAGCAGAAGCAGAAGATTCTTGCGACGACGATCGAAGAGACCAGGAATAAGCTGGACAAGCTGAAAGAGGCGGAAGCGGAAGTACAGAAGCAGTTCTCGGAAGGTAAGGTATCAGAAGAACAATACAATGCCCTGAAACGGGAGATTATTGATACCGAGCAGAAGCTGAAAGATCTGGAGAAGCAGGCAGAAACGACCGGGAAGGCGCTCGGCACGTCCGTACAAAACGCAGGAAAGGCAATACAGAGCCTCGGAAATAAAGGCGTTGAAACGGGAAAAAAACTTACGACGCATGTCACGGCTCCGATTGTCGGAATCGGGAAGGTATCCATGGATGCCTGGAACGAGGTTGACGCGGGACTGGATACAATCGTAACAAAAACGGGAGCATCCGGAGCAGCCCTGGAAGAGATGCAGGGCATCATGAAGGATCTCGCGGTAACGATCCCGACGGACTTCGGAGTAGCAGGGGCTGCGGTTGGAGAGGTGAATACGAGATTCGGATCGATGGGAGACGAACTTCAGGACCTCTCGGACTACTTTATACGTTTTGCGGAACTGAATGAAACGGACGTGTCGCAGTCGGTCGACAGCGTTCAGGCTTCCATGGCCGCATTTAAGCTGGAGTCGGGAGATGCAAAAAATGTTCTGGATACCCTGAACAAAGCGGGACAGGACACCGGAATACAAGTGATCGAACTCTCTGATGAGATCACGAAAAATTCCCAGAAGATGAAAGATCTGGGGTTCTCATATTCAGACGCGGCATTCTTCCTCGCGAATCTTTCGAAAAACGGAATTGACTCATCGACAGTTATGTCAGGGCTTGCAAAGGCTCAGGCAAATGCGGCGAAGGATGGGAAGACGCTTCGTGACTCGCTGAAAGACCTGCAGAAGAAAATGAAGGACGCGGGCTCCAGAACTGAGGCAACTCAGGAGATCATGGAGTTGTTCGGGACAAAGGCAGGAACGCAGCTTGCCGATGCACTGGCGACAGGACGGCTCTCCTTTGACAGCTTTGGAGAATCACTGGATGCTTTTTCGGGAAACGTAAAGCAGACCTTCGAGGCCATCCAAGATCCTCCGGACAAGCTTAAAGTAGCGATGAATGCCCTTAAGGTTTCAGGCGCGGAACTGGCGGATTCGGCAATGACAACGGTAGCCCCCATGCTGGAGCGGCTTGTAGAAGTGATCAGGAACCTCACGGAACGATTTAACGCCCTGGACGAAAAGCAGAAGCAGACGATTGTTTTTTGGGCGGCGATAGCGGCAGCGGCGGGGCCGGTTATTGTGGCCGCCGGCACTCTGGTTGCCTCTTTCGGGAAAATAGTTGGCGCTATTGGCGCAGTAGTGTCGGGCGGAGGAAAACTGTATGCAATGCTGACGGGCACGGGGGCGGCGGCAGAAGGAACCGGCGGCATTCTTGCAGCCCTGGCCGGACCGGGCGGAGGGATACTCCTTGCAACGGCGGCGGTGGCAGCACTGGCAGTGGCGTTTTATGATGCAAGAAAAGATGCCGAGGAATACTCGAGGCAGCTCTCTCAGCTCGACGAGGGAGAGCAGGCGCACGTCACGCGTGCGGAAGAGTTGAAAAAGGCATATGAAGACCTGAACGAGCCGAGAAAAGCTGCTATAGATGACGCAAGCACGGAGGCGAACCGGCAGCGGGCGCTTTGGGAAGAACTCCAGCAGATCACGGATGAAAACGGGAAGATCAAAGACGGCTATGAGGCACGCGCGGCTGTAATAACGGGCCAGCTCTCGGAGGCTCTCGGGACCGAGATCACCATAACGGACGGTGTGATTAAGAAGTATGGAGAACTTCAGCAGTCAATCGACGATGTGATCCGGAAGAAAGAAGCTGAAGCGCTCTTGGAAGCGAACAGGGATGCGTATACGGAAGCGCTGAAGCGCCAGACGGAAACCTTCACGACCTATCGAGATCTCCAGAGGGACGTCACACAGACACAGACGGAACTGGCGGCGGCAAGCGCCTCGCTGGAAAATGAACAGATTCTCGCGGCAAGGGCGCAGGAACTGAATAACGAGGGGCAGCGGCAGTATGCCACTGTAGCGGCTGAGGCTTCGGCGAGAGCACGTGAGCAGCAGGCGATCATCGAGGGGCTGAGAGCCCAGCTCGAACAGCAGAAGACTGCGCTGAATGAAACCGGCACTGCGATGACCGGATACGCGACCATCATCAAGAACCAGGAGGCCCTGATGGCCGCAACGGTGACGGGAGACGAAGCGCAGATTCAGGCAGCCATAGACGCTACAAAGAACAGCCTCATAACGGCTGAAACAGGGAACAGGGAAAGCCTGCAGCGGCAGCTGGAAAACTATCAGAAACACTATGTGGAAGTCAAGGCGGCCGTAGAGGAAGGCGCCCCGGGCATTACACAGGCTCAGGTGGATGAAGCCGGCCGCATGGTGGAAAGAGCGAGGGAAGAGCTGGACAAGCTGCCGGAAGTTTTTTCCAGCGCAAATGATAAGGCGGCTCAGGCCGTAGCTGCTGAGGGCGAAAAGCTCGGGCAGGCGGGAACCTCGAACGGCACGAATTACACGGAAGGTCTGAAACAGGGGATTGAAGCCGGCGCCGATGGCGCGACCACTGCGGCAACCGCAGCGTCCGAAGGCGTGGTAAATGCATCCGCAGCGGGGCTCGGAGTGAACTCCCCGTCAATCATCGCTCACGAACAGGGCGTGAACTGGGATGAAGGCCTCAGGGACGGCATCGCGGCGGGGGCAGAACTGATATTCACGGCAGTGGATACTGTGGCCCAGGGCGTCGCGACACGTATGAGCACGGCCCTGCAGACATCGCAGACACAGGTTACAAGCTACCAGAGCACGACGGGAGCATCCTGGCAGGCGTGGTCACAGAACCTGTTGACGATCCTCACGACCACGTTCACGCAAATGGCATCTACAACTACGACAGGCATTGCCCAGTGCCGGCAGACGATCGAGACCAACCTGCAGCAGATCCGCGCAAAGTGGGACGAACAGTGGAAGGCCATCGAGCTGAAGCACCAGCAGGAGATGCAGGCCATCCGGGACAAAAACCGGGAAGGCATGCAGGACATCCGCACCACGGTAGACACGGAAATGACGGCGACATCAACCGCGCACAGGCAGAAGATGGAGGAGATGAAGACCTCCACGCAGGAAGGCATGACCGCAATGCTGGATTCCGTAAAGGCGAAGGCAGCGGAATTCAAGCCGACGCTGCAGGCTGGGGTTGAACCTGGAACGCAATATCTGAAGGACCTGATCCCGCTGGCACGGAAATGGGGCGACGACTTCATGTCGAATTACATTGCGGCGGTCAGGGAGCGCCTGTCGGAGCTGGAGGAGGTCTGCGAGGAGGCGGCGGACATCGTGTCCGATTACCTCGAGTGTTCGCGGCCTGACAAGGGACCGATGCACACGTATCCGATCTGGGGCAAAGACTTCATGGAAGGCTATGCCGAGTCGATCAAATCGAATCAGTGGCGCGTCCTTGATCAGATGACCGACCTCACAGGGAAGATGCAGCAGGCTATGGCAGGAGAAGGGAACACCGGAAGACCGTATGTGCTCAACACGACAAGCCAGACCATCCTGGACGGGAAGGTACTCGCAGAGACCGTGAATGAACAGCTGGGGGTGATTCTTTGATACGTGAGTTTTCTCTCGAAAATGAATATGCCGAAGTATGGAGCCTGATGGCGATGCCGCCTGAAGGCACCCTGCTTTTGGACCCGTCCGGGCTGGGGTTCGCGATGCAGAATTCTTACGTCAGGACCGGGAGCCGCTTTATGCGGACGGAATCGCTCCTCCAGCAGGGAGAGATCAAAGGAGAAGTAATCGCGGGAAATTACAAGATTTTCCGTGATTTCGCGAATTATATCGCGAGGTCGGAAACCTTGAAGCTCCGGTACAGGAGTGTCGAAAATGACGATTACTTTTACCGGGACGTCGACGTGGTCAAGCTGGAAAAAACGGAAATTCAGGAAGAAGGCAGGGTGCTGAGGTGCCCGATCACGATGAAATGCAGGTCCCTGTATTATCAGGATGCCGTGATCCGATATGTGGTATCGGCGACGGAGCTGGACAGGAGATATACTTTCCCGTATCCGAATCGGTACTCAGATTACGCGCTTCGAAAAGACACCTTCGAGAATGACGGCCATGTGGACGCGAGCATGAGCTTCGAGATTGACGGATATTGCGAAAACCCGCGGATCCGCATATCGGACGGGGTAAAGGAGCTTTACGACATCACCTTTCCGGTCACGATCCAGACGGGAGAGCGGATGGACTACTCCTCAATGGATGGGGATATCCACATCATTCATGTGGACGAAAACGGGACGGAAACGAATCTCGTAGGGAGCCTTTCATTGGATAACGACAACTTTATCCGCTTGCCGCCCGGAGCCTACGAGGTGAGATTCTCATCCGACACCGGGACGACAAACAGAACCATGTATGCGCTCCATAAGTTTTTCAGAGCAGTCTGAGGAGGCGGGCCATGGGCGCGAGATATATCTACTATCTGGACGGGCTGACCGGCGTGATCAAGGGCGGAGCCGAGTGCAGCAGATACGACCTGAGGAGAGACATCGACTTCAAGGACAAGAGCACTGCGGTAGTTGTGGAACGCCCGAAGATCTCGAACGACGACATCGTGGTCATAAACGAGGGCAAGGAAAGCGTGTTCGTGGGTATGGTGGAGTCGATCAGCGCGGGAAAGTCGCCGTACACGCTGAACATCCTCCAGAAGGAGAACCTGTTCGACAGAACGGTATTCGCGGAGGATGAAAACATCATCCGCGATGCCGGCATGGAGGATTTTATCGCGTGGAACATAACGAACAGGTTTATCGGAGGAGGAGATGCTCTTTTCGACAAGCCGTTCCTGCATGTATCGGCAGAGACGCACACGCCGATCAACACTACAGTGGCCAGCACGGTGAATGCGGAAAGTGGCGTGTATAACTTCAAAACATTCCTGGGGAACGTGCTCCAGTATTATGGAATAGGCCTCGTCTTTACGGTGCTGAATGGCTGGATGGACGTAGCTGTACGGAAGGACCCGGCGGCGGCACTCCTGATTGACACGAGGTACACAGACATCGAAGGCCTCGAGGAGACCTACAGCGTGAAGGTCCTGGCAAAGCTGATCGTGCGGTGGAAGAACACATCCACGGAGGCGGTCGCAGACAGAACGTTTTACCTGCAGACGGACAGAACGATCACGGAAAATGTTTCATCCACGACCAGGGTATCCGGAACGGTGGAATCCGTGTACATCGAGGCGGAGAGCGAGGCGGACATGCTGCAGGAGGTTCGGAACCGTTTCACGTCGAACACTTACGATCACAGCATGACCGTGAACATCCCGAAGGGATCGAGGCTGTACGCTCCGGAAGATCTGTATGTGGGGAGAAAGATCAGGATCAGGTCCGGAAAGACGGGGCTGATCACGGAAACAATGATTACCAGAAAAGAGGAATCCAGCGGGAACGGGATCCAAAAGATCACGATGGGAAGGCTCCCGGTCACACTGGTGGACAAGATAAGGAGACTGTAAATGCAGGTCGGAATTACTTTTGATCAGTGCAACGTCACGTCGATGGACGACGCGCACTATCATTTCACATTCCTGAACCGCGTGGACGGTGTGACGAAAGGATGCGCTGTCACGGCAGACCGGAACAACCTGTATATTGCGAAGGGATATTTCGTGATCTACGGCCGGTTCGTCAAAGTGACGGGACAGGAGACGGTGACGCCGGACGCGGTCCAGACGGGAACGCTTTACTGCCGCCTCGTTTACGAGATTGATCTCACAAAGACGAATACGATCGAGGAGTTCCAGCAGGGATATTTCCGGATCATCAGCTCCGGGAGCACGTACCCGACACCGACAAAGCAGGACCTGGAGAACGGCGGAACGCTCTATCAGATGCCCTTCGCGAGGTTCACGGTATCGGCTTCGGGCATCGCGAATTTCGTTTCGGAAGCGAACACGATCAACATTGCGAACTTCTATGATTCGCTGTCGAAGACATTGAGTGAGTACCAGGAGATCGCCGACGGAATGATCGAGGACCTCCTGAACGAAGGATTCGTGACGCAGAGCGCATATCACGCGGACAGCACGCCGACTGCGATCACGATCGCGGTGGCGGACTGGAAGGCCAGCGGTTCAAATTTCTACGCGGACAAGAGCTGTTCCAAGGCTTCGACGTCCGTATACTGCCGGCTGGATATATCGCTGCAGAATCCTTCGAGCATGACAGCTGCGAACCTGAAGAAGCTCCAGAAGGAATTCAATTACCTTTATCCGGAACCGACGGTCGGAAACGGCACGATCAGATTCTGGGCAAGGCAGAAGCCGACTGCGGCGCTCCCGCTGAAGGTGGTCGGCGGGATCGGCCAGTAAGGAGGAGGATATGGGATACGCAATTCTTCACCAGTCCGGCGGCGGCGTGAGTTCGGAGGACGTAACTGCGGCAAAAGCGCAGGTGCTCTCGGGATACAGCACAGTGACATCCGACTCCGACGATGAAGTGGTCGAGGGGACTATGGTGAACCGCGGGGCGGTAAATCAGTCGCTGCCCATCAACGGAAGCTACACCATCCCGCAGGGATATCATAACGGCCAAGGCAAGGTTACGCAGTCAGTACCCACAAAAGCGGCGCAGACATACTACCCGAGCACGTCGGAGCAAAGCATTGCCTCCGGGAGATATTTATCAGGGGCGCAGACGATCGCAGCCGTCGGACAGGAGAATCTGAGCGCTGGAAACATCAAGAACGGGACGACGGTCAAAATTACGAACGGGAAAGGGAACATATACTCTATAACAGGCAACTATCACGGAACAAAGACATCCATGTATGCCTGCGCCGCATCGGGAAGCGGGATGGGGACGAACCATCCGGACCTGGATGAAAAAACATTCACGATGCCGCGTGACGGAGTGGTTTATTATGGCGGGATGTCGGCGGCATATGCCGCAGCTGGCAGAGCGACCTGCGAAATCTACAAAAACGATACGCTTATAGACAGCAGGCCGATCGTGTCCGACTACTATATAAGACCGCAGATGTCGAGCTCCTTTACCGCAAGTAAGGGCGATGTGATAAAGATCAGGTGCAATACAACGTCGGGCAATGCGTCGATAGCCTATATACACGCGGTGTGCATTTATTAACAGCAAAGGAGGTGCTGTATGCTGATAGGCGGCAAATACACTGCCCTGAATATCATCCCGAAATTCTGGGCACAGCCTCCCGTCATCCGGATTAACCAGGATGACGTGGAGATGTCGGAGATGGGGTTTACCATCTGGAACGGGAATGAACAGATGGACGTCTCGGGACTTTCGGCAGCGATCACCGGAAGAAAGCCGGACGGAAACATCTTTGTATATGACTGCACGGTGGATGCGGAGAACAATGCGATCCTCGTGACGGTGAAGGACCAGATGTCAGTCCTCGAAGGAAAGACTGTGGCGGAAATATCACTCGCGAACCGCTCGGGAGGCGTGGTCCACACATGGAATTTCGGAATCTGGGTGGAGCCGCGCGTCGGCAGCTCCGAGAATATCTCTGAGACAGACATCGAGGCATTCCAACAGATCCTGGCGAACGCCCAGACAGTCGAAGCCGCGGTGACCGCGCTGAAGAACGCGGCAGCGGCATCAGCGGCGGATGCTTTTGAGTACGCAGATGCGGCTGCGGATTCGGCAGCGGCGGCGGCATCGTCAGCGTCTGCGGCGGCGGAATCGGCGGCGGATTCTAGGCAGGACTATGGGGAGGCGGACGAAAGAATAGCGGCGCTTGAAGACGGGCGCATTTACATCGGATCAGACAGATATCTTTACGTACACACAAACGACACCTGACAAAGGAGGGAAATATGGCTGAAGCAAAAGTAGTATTTAACCTGAAAGAAGAAGATGCGATTCTGGAGGCTCTCAGACAGATCGCGGCAAACGGCGCCGTCTCCGCCGGCGGTGCGGCACTGGACGCCGCGATGCAGGCACTTATCGACGGCACAAACACCTCGAAGATCTGGGCGGCCTGGTATCCCCGAGCGGCAGCGGCAGATCAGACGGCGACGAAGTACGCCCTGCTCTGCAGATTCGCCAATATGCTCGCCGGAGCATGGGGCCATAAGACCTACACCCTGCGGTCCTATAAGGCGTCCGTCTCTTCGCCCGACGCCATGACGCCCATGGACGACCTGGCGGAGGTCGCGGCAGCGGCACAGCTCTGCACGGAGAACACGACGCCCGTATCCGACTGGGCCGACGAGGACCCGATGACCTGGTACATCCGGGCGAACGCACTGTCCCTGGCGGATGGCACGATGAACATTACTCATTTCGAGGGCGAGTCCGGATTCGACATCTCCGGCGAATCCGCACCGGTTTATACCTTCGCCCTGGCCCTCTGGATCAAGGAGTGGGAGGATGCGAACTATAATTACATCTCGTTCAGGACCACCAGGGGAGGCGGATTCTATCCCGCGGACGAGGACGTGGATCCGACTGGAGCAAAGCGGCCGATCACCTGGCACGCCACCTTCCCGGGCGGCCTGAATGCCTCCGGCGGACTCACCTCCGGAGCAGGGAAAGCACCGGCAAACTTTATGGGAGCAACGACCGGACTCACAAACGCGAGAAAGGTCACGGCCTACGAGGGCCTGTGGTCAGACAATGACACGATCTATGTGCTGCGTATGTGGCAGCTCCGTCACTGGACGCTGGAAAACTCCAACATCGCTGAAGGCTGCACGAACTACAACTATCAGTACAAGGTGGCCCGCTCCGAAGAGGGAGTAACCAGAGTCCTCCTGACGCCGGAGCAGGCGGCAAACTTTATCGTAGGCTCCTCTGTAGAAGTTGGCGATCCGGGCGACGCCACCTCTCACGACCGCGGAAACGCCAACATGCACGACGACTGGACCAATGTCCGCATTGCCTCCATCACTGAGGTGGAGCTGGACGGCGTAACCTACGGCGCCCTGAACCTGGACACCACGACCGCGTGCAATATTACGGAGACCTACTGGGTGTCTACGATGCCCTGGTGGTCCGGCGTCACGGAAGACCTTCCCGGCCACAAGGACGGCGCCCTCATCTCTCTGACTGGAGGAAAAGCTCCGATCAGAGTGGCAGGTATCGAGCTCATGCACGGAGCCTACGACATCGGCCTGGAGCCCCTGTACAACGTGACCGCGAACGCGGACGCGGGCTTCGACTATGCCGTTTACGAGTGTCGTAATTCCGAGCAGCAGGCGGGATCCATCGCGAACTACACCGACACCGGAATCCGGCTGATCGGCAAGGCCAGCGGATGGGAGTACGTGAAGGAGTTCGTGAAGACAAAGCTTGGCGTGCTGATCCCGAAGACCTTTGGCGGATCGTCCACGGGATGGTTTAAGTCCGCTTTCTACGGTACGGCCTCCGCGGGCGTGCGTTGCCCTTGGCGCTTCGGCTACCTGAACGGCACGGGCTCTGCCGGCCTGGCGTGCGAGAATGGCGACAGCGCCCCGTCGAGCGCGGCCTGGTATGGGCGGCCTCGCCTTGGTGGAGCGGGCAAGAAGAGGGGTGAATGGGCGGCGTAAGCCGACCAGAGGGGAGAAGCTCCCCTGTAGGACACCTGCAACATGAGAAATAAAGCGGAACCGTGGCGACAATGCCGCGGCTCCGCTCCGGGTATAAAGGCGCGGGTCCGCTTTCAACGGTACGAACTCCGCGGGCGTGCGTTGCCCTTGGCGCTTCGGCAACCTGAACAACACGGGCAATGCCGGCCTGGCGTGCGAGAATGGCAACAACAACCCGTCGAACGCGAACTGGAATGAGCAGCCTCGCATTGTTTCACTGAAGGCGGGAATTCCCGCCGAGATGCGCCTTTGTATCCATGCGCAAGCAAAAATCCGATAGAACCGGAACTGTCTGCAGGGCTTTTTGAAGCGCCAGGCGGACGGAGGTATGGCCGTGGGCCATGTCCTGCGCTTAGTAGTAACAAGGCGGAGTCTGCCGGAAGGTAAAAGGCTCTGCCGCAACCGAACAGCGCTTTTTCAAAAACAAGAAGATGAAACAACGCTTCAGACGATTTGATCATCAGCTTTACTGCGAAGCTGTCCGGGAGGCCTTCAAGGACGGGAAGTGGTACAGGAACGATGTCCTGACGTTCGTTGAGAAATATGCCGGCATCCCGCGGGCGGAAATCCAGCTCACTTACCTGACACATGACATGGGGCCGCGCCTGGAGGCGGAAGAATCCATAGCGCTGTATCTCGAAGAGGTAGTGGATGGAATCCTGCGCGGAGAGGATCCGGAGGACATGGAGCCGGTAAAGGTCCGGCAGCGCCGGGACGGTATGACAGGAAAGGTGCGGGACATAGCGCTTCTCTGCATCCTGCATCAGCTTCTCGGACACGTGGCAAAGCTTGCGCTGGATCCGCTTCTCCACGCGAGAATCACTCACACACAGCATGCTTCAATTCCGGGCAGAGGACAGACGAGTCTCAAGAAACAGGTGCATAAGTACCTCCGGAAAGAAAGCCTTGGAATCAGATATGCCGTAAAGACGGACGTGAAGCACGCTTATGCTACCACCATGTATGCGGTCCTGATTGAGATCATTAAGAAAGAGATCCCGAAAGCGAAAGACCTCATAAAACTCCTGGAATATCTCGGAAGGATAGCCCCGGGCGGGCACCTTATTATCGGAGGATACCTCGACGCATGGCTTTTCAACTTCGCCATGTCTTACGCAATCCGGCATATCATGACCGTCGGCCAGAAGAGGAGGGACAGATTCAACCCTTTTGTGATTCGATGCGTGGCCTTTATGGACGATTTCCTTCTTCTGGGAAGATCAGCGAAAGGATTGAAACGCGCAGCGAAAGCACTGGACTTGTGGATGAGTAAGAACCTGCGCCTCTCGATCAGGATATCGACGGGAATCATCAGGATCCTCCCGATCAGGGAAGAAAAGCGGAGACGAAAGCTGAAGGGAGCGCGGCACGGATGCCCGGTGGCGGATATGGCAGGCTTTAAGATCTGCCGGACACACGTCATGATTCGAAGAAGAGTCTTCATCCGGGCACGCCGCGAATTCCTGCGGGCCATGGCGGAATTGAAAGCTATGGGAACGCTTCACAGATCCAGAGCCTTCGCGGTCATATCTTATTACAGCTTCATTGTACAGACAGACTCCGCCTGGATGGCGGAAAAATATCACGCGGCAGAACTGGTGCGGATGGCCGCAAAGGTCGTCGGATTTTATACCAGACTCGAAGACAAAAAGAGAAAGGAGAAACTGTATGCTTTACAGAAACGCAGAACAGCTTACGGAACCGGAGAAGGTACGCCTGGAAAAGCTCCCGGAGGGGGATTCCGTGGTGAGACTGAGAGATCACGTCACCCTGCAGGAAACGGAGGACGGGCAGGTCTACCGTTTTGACGAGGTCGTGTTCGAGCTCCCGGGAGATTCCGGGATCAGCACGGCAGAGGAGATCGAGACCAACTTTGCGGACTGGTGGACCTACGGATCACAGCCGGAGGAAGAGATCCCGAGCCTCGAAGAGCGTGTCGCCATGCTGGAAGAGGTCATTCTGGCTATGTAAGAAAGGAGAAAAATCATGAGCGCAAAAGCAAAGATCATCCGGATCCAGTATAAACTGCACAAGATCACCGCGGCGGACGTATGGGCCTATGTCGATGATGGTGTCATCACGGCCCAGGAAGCTGTCCTCATCTGCGGTCCGCGGCCGCAGGCATGAGAAGGCCACTTGAAGGACTCGCGGAAACAGTAGAAATACAGAACACGATCATCAAACTCCAGAGCGGGGTGATCAATGAACTGTTCATCCTGCTCATGGAGCACATCGAGGCGGAAGAGGCGGACAAGCTTCCGTGCGTGCAGAAGATCAATGAGGCCGCAAGGCTCAGGGCGCGTTTTAAGCTCGAAGAAGGAGAGACAGACTATGGATGAGGCGACAAGAGCAGAGATCAAACGCCTTGACGCGGAGAATGATCGCCAGAATCACAGGATCGGAATTTTGGAAACGGAAGTGAAGAATATCGTGCAGATGAATGTGACGATGCAGAAGATGTCCGACAACCTGGAATCAATGGTCAAGGAGCAGTCAAGGCAGGTAAATCTGATAGAGCAGCAGGGGAGTCGCCTGGAGAAACTGGAAAAGCGCCCGGTGGAAGCGTGGACCACAATGCAGAGGACGGTTTTGACAACGCTCTGCGGAGCTGCGGCCGGCGCCCTGGCGATCGGGCTGTTCCGCATTATCGCGATGTTTATCTGAGGGAGGGTAAAAACTATGAGTAACTACTGGAAAAAATGGTGGGCCGCCGCGGGGATCCGGGCGGTGAAGACCTTTGCACAGGTGGCAGCATCCGGAATCACGCTGGGAGCGACACTTGGGGAGATGAGCTGGCGGACGATCGCCAGCGTGGCGGCCGTGTCGGCGATCTATTCCCTTCTCACATCTCTCGCCGGAATTCCCGAAGTCCCCAAAGAGGGAGAGGGGGCGGAGGAGTGACCAACTACGAACGCCTGAAAAGGCTCCTTTGCGGAGGCCCAACGGCATACACTCCGAGTGGAGTGGCGCAGTGGAGGAAAGCGGGAAGATACAAGACAGTCCCGAAAGAAGGATCATTCGTCTACTTCTACAGCTCATCACTGGGGCGGGTCTCACACGTCGGAATCGTGAGAAGAGTGTCATACAAGAACGGAATGTATTTCATGGACACGATCGAGGGGAACACGGCCGCCGGGAAGAACGACACCGCATGGCGTGATGGCGGGAAATGCATGACGCACACGTATGAATTCCTTCCGTCGCAGGTGGGAGGCTCAAACAGGATCAACGGATTTGGATATCCTGTATTCGAGGCAGAAACCTGCAGTAAAGAGCAGCTGATCGAAGAGGCCGCGCACTGGCTCGGTTACCTGGAGCACAGGACACCTGACCGGCTGGAGGAGTTTGCCGCAAATGTAGGCGACAGCAACTGCACGATATTCGGAAGATGGTACGGGCAGACTGTGGGAGACACGAACACCTATACATGCGCTCAGTGGTGCAGCATGTTCTGCTGCTACTGCGCATATCAGGCAGTAGTGAAGGCGCATGAAGCTGCAACAGGATGGGTGCAGAGCGAGAACGGCTGGACCTACAGAAAGCCTTACGGAGATATATGCCGGGATGAGTGGCTGAACTACGGAGGCAGGTGGTACGTCTTTTCTGGAAGTGGGAAGATGATCACGGGCTGGTTCAAAACCCGTGAGGGCTGGTATTATCTTGCAGACGACGGCGCCATGTGTTCTTCGCAGTGGGTATGCGATGAGGCCACGGGTAAGAGCTACTACGTCACGGCCAGCGGACTGATGGCAACGAACTGCTATGTCAGGAGCGAGAAGCCATATGCTCCGGGCCGGTATATCTATTACTGGGTAGACGGTGATGGAGCATGGGATCCGAAGAAAGACACTGAGGCACCAGACCTGAAGGAGCACTATGTGGCTGCATAGAGCAATCAGGGAAATTTCGTGGTGCATCACGTGTTGCATCCGGCACAAAAACATGTACTAAAAGGTGTTTTGGAAGCACTGAAAAGTGCATATGTAAACATGAAAAAACCACGTATTTAAGCCATTCTTGACTTATTTACGTGGTTTTCCGTTGAGTGCGGGAAATGGGACTTGAACCCACATAAACACAAGCATTTCTGCGGGTTCGCGGAATCCGTGTTGCATTTCGTGTTGCATCCGGTACATTCAGCCCGTAAGCATGCCCTCAAAGTGGGAGTTGATCCGCTCCGTCTGCTTCGCTTTTTCCGCTCCTATTACGTTCCGGTAAACTCTTTTCATGACGTGGTCGGAGCTCCAGCCGCCGCGCTCCATGATGTATTGATCCGGCACGCCGATGGCGTGCATGATGCTGGCGCCGTAGTGCCTGAGGTCGTGGAAGCGGAATTCCGGGCATCCGGACCGCGCCAGGGCAAGGCGGAAGCGGTCGGAAAGATTATTCGGATTACAGGTGATGATCCTGCCGCGAATCCCCTTCATCTCGTTGATCACAAAGCCGGGCAGCTCGACCTTCCGGAAGGAACCGGGCGTCTTCGGCTGCTTCACCTCCCATTCCCCATCACCGTTCAGCACAAGAGCTCTGGATACGGTTATCGTGTTCCCGCTGATATCGGACGACTCCAAGGCGCAGATTTCCGAGCGCCGGAGCGGGCCGAAGGCGGCGAGCAGGACGCCGATCCGGAGCTCTTTTTCTTTTATGACCTCCAGGAGCCGGCGGACATCATCGTCAGAGGGACAGTAAAGCTCCGTCGGCTTCTTCTGCGGGAGAGTGACCTGCACGGACCATTCCGGGCGGAACATCTTCACGGAGGAGGCGAGGAGTGTGTACACGTTCCGAACGGTTTTCGGGGAGACCATCTCCGCCATGGTGCTGATCCACAGCTGCACATCCTTAGCGGACAGCTGGTCGATATCCCGCAGGCCGACGGAATCGGCCTTGATATGCTTCCGCAGGTTGATCTCGTAGGCCCGGATCGTGGCCGGAGAGAGGACAGCCCGCTTCAGATCGATGTACCGGCGCACGGCTTCCGAGACCGAGAGAACAGGCTCTTGTTCAGCCTCAACCTCGCCGGCGGCTCGGGCGGCCCGGAAAGAAGCTACGGCGAGATCAAGATCCGCTTTCGTGTCCGCGGTGATGGATTTATATATCCTTTTCCCGGAGGCATCCTTCCCGATGTAAACCTGCTTCCGGAATCTGCCGGAGGGCAGCTGCCCTTTCTTTTTTCTTGCCATATCACGCCTCCTGTCTGCTGTTAAGGCTTTACTGATTCGGAGATTACGCCGTGAAAGAGCATGATAAATGTCGCAATCCCGAACAATCCATAGCCGAGACTTAAACTGTGATAGCTGCCATAAAGTCCAAGCACAAGCACGGCCAGAGCCTCTATAAGGGATATTCCGGGAGCGTATTCATTGGATTGAAAGCAACAAGCCTGAAGCGAGAGCCCGATGACCCACATCAAGATTCCGTAGAACGGATGACCGCCAAACAGAGCAAGAACAGGCCCCGCGGCGACGAAGACAACGCCGGCCATGAAAAAGCAAAAAGACAGGTTCATACAGTTACCTCCTTATCAAGCGGTCGATTCTGATGATGTTTCCTCCTCTTTGTCGAGATACTTATTATTCGCCTTCAGATCTTCGACATATTCCCGGGCCTTATCTTTGCCAAGTGAGTTTAACTGCCGATAATCCTCCAGGAGAGAGGATTCGTCGGGAGAGATAGAAAGAGAAGGCGGGTCGACGCGAGGGATCTTGATAGTTATATCGTCATTCATCCGCGCGACGACTTCGTCGAATGGCAGATGAATGCCTCGTGCAACCTTTTTAATCGTTTCTAGGCTTGGAGTTATTTCCCGTCCGTCGTTATTTTTGTTCTTTATAAGCATATAAGCGTATGCACGACTAATGCCGCTTTCTTTGCTAAAGTCGGTCATGCTATTTTCTTGCAGATATTCTTTTATCATATCCCCCAATGTCATCGGAATCGCTCCTTTCTTGAGTGCTATGTATAGTTTACCAGACATTACAACGCGATTCAAGAAAAATGTAAAATGCAGTTGACAATTAGTGTAAACTATAGTAGATTTAACAGTGTCAAGAAAAGTATACATAAAATCGAGGGGAGGTGAAGAGATGGAAAAAAACAGAATTAAAGAGCGCAGGATGGAGCTCAAAATGACACAGGAAGAACTTTGCGCAAAAACAGGGCTTTCGAGAGCGACGATATCAGCCCTTGAAAATAATGAAGATGCAGACATGAAGGTGTCTACTTTAAAAGCGCTTGCACTTGCGCTCGAATGCAAGCCTCACTCTCTTTTTGCTTAAAGTGTCTACTATAGTGTACAAATCTGCTATCCTACGGATACCAGATTTTCTAAGACCTTGACAGGTCTTAGAAAAACATTTGTCCAACGGAAAGGAGATTTGCGGAGAGATGGAGAATCTGGAGAAACGTGTGAGAGCGGCAGCGGCCGCAAGAGGTATCACGGTGGCCGAGCTGGAAAGGAGGGCAGGATTGTCAAACGGAGCTGTTGGAAAGATGGGGAAGTCGGCGCCCAGCTACGACAAGGTCGTCAAGCTGGCCGACGCGCTCCACATGAGTCTCGACGTACTGTGCGGCAGAGGGGAGCGGTAGGAGCATGGACATATTCGGAGTAAGCGCCTTTGTCTTAACGGCCCTGGCGTGGTCGTCATACGCCTGGGGAGAGCGGCGGGTTTTCCCGATGCTGATCTACAACATCATAATGGGGTTCGTGTTAGCTCTGAGCATAGCTCGTCTTGCAGGAGCTCTGTGACCTCCCCGAGAAGACGCACAGCATCAGCGTTATCGGACGCATCATAGAATTCCTTGAGCTTGTACCAGCGAACCGGAGAAACAAAAAGAAAAAGGTCTTTGTATGCACGCTCGTAATCCAGGGAGCTATATACGCTCCCATAGACTTTGGCGCAGGCCAGATGGATGAAATCAAAGAAGACCTGCCGCTTGATTTCGTAAATCGTCATGATCCGCTGATTCTTTATTTCAAGCTTCTTAATCGTAACCTGCATCCTCGTGGTGAGAAGAGTCGCGATTATGGGGCCGAGAAGAGAGATTGCGACAATAACGGCGGTGAATGCGTAGCTCGATTTACTGGCTTCGGTAACGGTGGAGATGATTTCAGCGGGCGTCATAGAGGGCTCCTTTCGAGAGGAATGTAATCCAGGGGACAGATTCAGTTTACCAGCATCACATATGGTTGGCCATACGGAGGAGAAAAATGAAATTCAAACAGACACTGATCAGACAGATCAAAGCGGCGGGACAGGAACTGATTGACAGGGCGGAAGACCTGGTAGGAACCAACGGCGGCATTACAGATCTCTCGATCACCTGCAATTTCAGTGAGGAAGAGACGCCGACGATCACGGTTCACAGAGGGCATGTGGTTAAGAACTTCCTGGAGCAGGAGGCCGAGAAGGCGCAGCGCCCGAGAATAAAACCGGCGGAGAAGAAGATGGATCAGTAAAAGTTGCACCGGTGCAACGGGAAAGGGGGCAAGAATCTGAGTGACAAGATCTGCAACGAAAATAGCGAAGACTCTGGCGGCCATGTCCGGGAGGTATTCCTCGCATGAGATCTTTGCGGACTGGATCCGGATGTGCGCTTTGTCCATCCAGAACGCCTGCACAATTACCGTCGGCAAGGTCTGGCATGAAAGGGAACAATCGTATCTGGATACGGCCAGAAGATACAGCAGGGAAGAACTCGGAAAATTCGCTGAGATGTTCGTCCTGCTGACGAATTCCCTTGAGGAAGACATGACGGACGCCCTTGGAGAGATCTACATGAGCAGCGAGATGGGGAGCAGTCTGGCAGGACAGTTCTTCACTCCCTTCCACCTGTCGGAGCTGACGGCAAGATTGTCTTTTAATGATTCAATCACGTCAAATCCGGATGAAATGACTGAGTTAAACGAGCCGACCTGCGGATCGGGCGGAATGATCATTGCAGTGGCAAAGGCCATGAGGGATCGCGGGATCAATTACCAGAAACGGATGAAAGTGGTGGCGCAGGACGTCGACTGGCGCTGTGTGCACATGTGCTATGTGCAGTTGAGCCTGCTGGGGATCCGGGCGAAGGTAGTGCAGGGGAATACGCTCACGGAGCCGTATGATCCGGCCAGAACGGAAACCAGCCATATCTTCCGGACGCCCGGAGATATGGGAGTGCTGCTGTGACAGATAAAGAGAGCCTGGAAGAGAAGATCGTGAACATGATGATGTGCCACCTGCCGGGCGCCAATGCGCAGGACCTGCAGATGGAACTACAGATCATCCTTCAGCCATACCATGTGGAACAGCATAAGACGGAACTGGTGGTATATGAGGGCGATAAGAACGTTCTAATGATGGAACGATTCTTTTCCGCGAAGCTGGCGAAGGGGCTGTCAATCCGCTCAATCAAATTTTACAAGCAGTCGCTGACACATTTCTTCCGACGTGTCGGAAAGCCATACGACGAAATTACGCCGGACGACATCCGCCTCTATCTGGCCCTGCGAATCCAGCGGGACAAGATCAGCAAGACGGCGGCGAACAACGAACGGAGGAACTTGTCGTCATTCTACGGATGGCTCCAGAAGGAAGAGATCATGATGAAGAATCCGATGACGAAGGTAGACCCGATCAAGGAAACCAAACGGAAAAAGAAAGCCTATGAGCTGATGGATCTGGAGAAGATCCGAATGGGATGCCGGACCGCAAGGGAGCGCTGCATGGTGGAGATGCTGGCATCGACCTGGTGCCGGGTATCAGAACTCGTGAACATCAAAACAGATGAAGTATGCGATGGGGTGGTCACTGTGCACGGCAAGGGTGACAAGTACCGGGACGTATATCTGAACGCCCGGGCTCAGCTGGCGCTGGAGCTCTACCTGAAAGAGCGCCGTGATGAGAACCCATATATCTTTCCGAGGGCGGAACATGCAGGCGATATTGCGAAGCTCCAAGCGGATCCCGAATGGTATAAGAACGCGGACTTGGTAAGCGAAAAGGACCATATGGATCACTCGTCGGTCGAAGGCATCATCCGCAGGATCGGGAAGCGCGTGGGTATAGATAACGTGCATCCGCACAGGTTCCGCCGGACGGGCGCGACAATGGCGCTGAGGGCCGGAATGCCGATCACGGACGTCCAGAAGATTCTGGGACACTCGAATATTGAAACCACACAGATATACCTCGACATCTCGGACGATGAACTCAGGGAGGCACATAAGAGATTTGTGACATAGTTGCACTGGTGCAACGGGAAGGAAAGGGATATGGGAAGAACGACATCAGTACTGGACCGCTCGATCGCCGAAGTCATCGCGGCGGCGAAGCTCCGGACAGGATGGACGGAGGAGCAGATATCACAGAACATTGGATACAATCCGCAATACCTGAAAAGTTTAAAGACAAGAGGAAAACTCAGAAAGATACCGACCGATAAGCTGCAGATTCTGGCGGTAATGGCGGGTAGAGAGATCAGGATCGTGGAAACTAAAAAATGAAATACGCACAGTGTAGGAGATGCAGGAAATTCTGGGGCGTGTCGGCACAGTGGAAACCGCCGGAGGGAGGCTACATCTGCCCGACATGCTCCGGAGAATCGAACACAGTGGGGGAATGGGTAAATGATGAACAGGAACAGGAATATGGAACGGGCAATCCGGAGACGAGAAAGAGAGCGCCTGGCAGACCTGAACAGGGATGATCCGAAGATCCTGCGGAGCTTCATCAGGATCACGGCAGCGGCGCTCGCGATACTGGCATGCGTTATGGTCCTGATCTGGGCATCAGCGGTCCGGGCCGACCAGGAAGCGTTCGCCGCGACGCTTCGCCGCACCCGGCTGATCCGGGAGGAAATTTCGGAGATGGGAGAGACAAGAGAATACCTTCAGGTACCGCCGCTGCCGGAATTTCCGCCGGTGGACGGAGAGCCGCCGGAAGCGATTGAGATTGTTTCCAAAATGGAAATAGTTAAGGCCGAGACGATCCCGGAGG
>CAMKEK010000002.1:0-40563 GCA_946411545.1 uncultured Clostridia bacterium | reverse complement strand
AGCTGCAAAGCGGCGGGGACTTCTATAACAATTACCGCGTCAACTACTCCTCCGGCCTCCGCACAGACCGCCTGTGTATGACGCTCTGCGCGGCAAATCTCTGCCTGGGACCGTTCTGCAGAACCGGGGTTATCTGCTGCTGATGATTCTCAAAGAAAGAGATCCGAGAAAGAAACAATCCGGCCCGTTATGGGCCGGATTTCTGTGTTTTCGGAGGCTACTCAATTTCAAGAACAATGGTGCGCACGCCCTGGCGCTCGGCATAGAGAATCGTGTTCATGGTCCCGCTGCTTCGTCCGTTGAAGCAGGCGAGGAGAAGCGAGGACGAGTCGATCATGTATTGATTCCGTTTCATCATACAGTCCGGGTAATAAACATGGGACACATAGGTAACGATGTCGCAGCGCTCCAGAAGCTCGGCATAGCGAGCCCTCTGAGCGCGGTTCCAGCGGTCCGACTGGCTGTCGCAGGGGACGGCGGCTTCCAGAACGATATCGGGATGCCGCAGCTTCAGGGCCAGAACCGCGTCGGCAAAGTACATGTCACAGCCGATGGCCATGCCGCAGATGAAGCGGCGAAATCCGGATTCATAGATCCCGTCGAGCGTGGCGGCAATCTGTTCCTTCAGCGCAATACAGCGCGGATCGGACTCACGCATGCCCCAGGGAAGTCTCACGGGCCTGTGCCCGGTAAAACAGCAGGTTTGTTCTTTCTCGATCATACGCGCCTCCGACTTGCGGTGTGTTCGTTCCGGGCTCAAGTATAAACTGTAAAATGGGGCTTGTCAAATTCTGTTTCACCTGCTATAATGCAGTCATCTTCAGGGCAGGGTGTAATTCCCGACCGGCGGTACAGTCCGCGAGCCAAGTGGCATGATCCGGTGTGATTCCGGAACCGACAGTAGAGTCTGGATGGAAGAAGATGGAGAATTCCATATATTTTCCTTGCCCTCATTTTTGCGCCTGAAGATTTTTCTTCAGGTATTTTTCTTTTTTGGAGGGAAAAAGTATGAAAGAAAGCAGAATGTCCACCCGCTACATGGCCGCGGTCGCCATGTTTGCCGCCGTCTCTTATGTCGCCGTGCTGGTGAGTAAGGTGATCCCGAATGTCGCCGGGTTCCTCAGCTATGAGCCGAAGGACGCCGTCATTGTGATTGCCGGTCTCCTGTACGGACCGCTGACAAGCGTGCTGATTTCGGTGATTGTCTCCTTTATCGAAATGATCACGATCAGCTCGACCGGCCCTTACGGCTTGATCATGAACATTGTTTCGACCTGTGCGTTTGCGGTCCCGGCGGCCTGGTATTACCAGAAGCACCGCACCCAGAAGGATGCGGTGATCGGCCTGACCTTCGGTGTGTTTGCGATGGTGGCGGCGATGCTTCTCTGGAACTATATCATCACCCCGTTTTATATGGGTGTACCGCGGGAACAGGTCGCCGGCATGCTGATGACGGTTTTCCTGCCGTTTAACCTGACCAAGGGCGGAATCAACGCCGGGCTCACGCTGCTGCTCTACAAGCCGATTGTCAGCGCGTTGCGCAAGGCGCATCTGGCCGAGCCGAGCAAAAGCGGAGAGCAGAAAGGCCGCTTCAACATCGGCTTCACGCTGTTTGCCCTGGCGATCCTGGTGACCTTTATCCTGCTGTTTCTTGTTCTGATCGGCGTCCTTTGATTTTGCGTGTTTTCAGCTAATTATTACTTGACAATCAGAGCGGTTTGGACTATATTACTTGCAGTTCCGTTCTCGGAGGAATGAAAATGAAGGCTTTCCGTTTTGCATCCTATTATTACTTTACTGACATGCTTCGGTAAGGATAATTTGTGGTGCAAAAAACTCGGATTGTTGAGAATTGCCGCACAGGTTATCCTGTGCGGTTTTTATTTTGGAGGGTACAAGATGATAGTCGTTTTGAAGCACGGTGTATCGGAAGAGAAAAAGGCGCAGCTGATTGCATGGCTGGAGGCGCTGGGGCTGAGAATTCACATCTCGGACGGTGAATTCCAGACGGTCCTCGGCCTGATCGGGGACACGACCACGGTGGATATCGACCTGGTGGAGAGCCTGGAGATTGTCGACTCCGTAAAGAGAGTAACCGAGCCGTTTAAGTGCTGCAACCGGAAATTCCATCCGGATGACATGGTCGTGGAAATCGGCGATGTGAAGGTCGGCGGCGGCAACTTCGTCATGATTGCCGGACCCTGCTCCGTGGAATCGGAGGAGCAGATCGTCACGGTGGCCAAAGCCGTGAAAGCTGCCGGTGCACAGCTGATGCGGGGCGGCGCTTTCAAGCCGCGGACCTCGCCCTATGATTTTGCGGGACTGAAGGCGACCGGGCTTGAATATCTCAAGGTTGCCCGTCAGGAAACCGGCCTGCCGATCGTGACCGAACTGATGAACATCATGGACCTTCCGCTTTTTGAGGACGTGGATGTGATACAGGTCGGCGCAAGAAACATGCAGAACTTTGACCTGCTCAGAGAGCTTGGACATTTGGACAAGCCGATCCTGCTCAAACGTGGCCTTGCAAACACGCTGAAGGAGCTGCTCATGAGCGCCGAGTACATCATGGCCAGCGGAAACGAACGGGTCATGCTCTGCGAGCGCGGAATCCGCACCTTCTCCGACTATACCCGAAACACCCTCGACCTGGCGGCGGTGCCGATGCTTCACCAGCTGACCCATCTGCCGGTGATCGTGGACCCGAGCCATGCAACGGGAATTGCAAAGCTTGTTCCGCCCATGGCCCTGGCCGCCACGGCGGGCGGGGCGGACGGCCTGATCATCGAGGTACACAACGATCCGATCCACGCCCTTTGTGACGGTGCCCAGTCCCTGAGACCGGAAGAGTTTGCGGAACTCGCGGAGAAGATTCGCGCCGTTCGGGGGATCGTCGCATGAGCAGGGTTGGCGTTGTCGGACTCGGCCTGATCGGGGGAAGCTTTGCCAAGGCTTACCACGCGGCCGGCTGGGAGGTTTTGGCCTCCAACCGCACGAAGTCGGTGCTCGATTTTGCGATGCTCTCCGGCGATGTTGACGGAGAGCTGACCAAGGAGAATGTCGGGGACTGCGATCTGGTGCTGGTGACAATTTTCCCGGAAGCGGCGATCAAGGTCATCCGGGACTTCGCGCCGTACTTCGGAAAAAAGCCTCTGGTGATGGACTGCTGCGGGACAAAACGGGTGGTCTGTGAGGCGGTTTTCCCGATCGCCGAGGAATACGGCTTCCTCTACGTCGGCGGACACCCGATGGCCGGAACGCAGTATTCGGGATATAAGTATGCCAAAGCGACGATGTATCACAATGCGCCGCTGGTCATTGTCCCGCCGAAATATGACGACATTTTCCTTCTGGACCATGTGAAGGAGCTGCTTTCACCCGCCGGTTTCAGCCGGATCTCGGTCACGACGGCGGAGAAGCACGATGAAATGATTGCCTTTACCTCGCAGCTTGCCCATGTGGTATCCAACGCCTACGTGAAAAGCCCCACCTCCCGCATCCATCACGGGTTTTCCGCCGGAAGCTACAAGGATCTGACCCGGGTTGCCTGGCTCAACGCACCCATGTGGGCGGAACTGTTTCTGGAGAACAAAGACTATCTGCTCTCGGAGATCAACGGACTGATGGAACATCTGGATGCATATCGGCGGGCGATGGAGGAGGACAACCGTGAGGAACTGATCACCCTGCTGGACGAGGGAAAGCGGATTAAGGAAGAGGTAGACGGCAAATGAGGGTCGTTTCGGTCAATACGCCTTCCGCGGCTTACGACGTGAAAATCGGCAGCGGGCTGCTGGACCGTCTCGGGGAAGAAGTCAGGGCCCACACCCGAGCCGCCCGGGCCGTGGTGGTTTCCGGGGAACATGTGTTTCCGCTCTACGGAAGCCGCGCCATGGAAAGCCTGGAAAAGGCCGGACTCCGGGCAGAATCCATTGTGTTCCCAGCCGGGGAGGAGACAAAAAGCCTTGCCTGCTTCGGCGAACTTCTCAATGCCCTGACGGAAAGCAAACTGAGCCGCTCGGACTGCCTGATTGCGCTGGGCGGCGGTGTGACCGGCGACCTTACGGGCTTTGCCGCGGCCACGTATCAGCGAGGCATTGCGTATATCCAGATCCCGACCACGCTTCTGGCGGCGGTGGATTCTTCCGTCGGCGGCAAGACGGCGGTCAATCTTCCCGCGGCCAAAAACCAGGTCGGTGCCTTTTACCAGCCAAAGCTTGTCCTCTGCGATACCGATACGCTCTCAACGCTTCCCGAACGCGAGCTGCGCGCCGGGTACGCGGAAGTGATTAAATATGCGGTTCTCGGCGATGCCGACCTGTTTGATACGCTTCAGAAGGGGACGTTTTCCCAGGAGGAGATGATCGAGACCTGTGTTCGGATGAAAGCGGAGATCGTCGCGGAAGATGAGCATGATGTCGGACGAAGAAGACTTCTGAATCTCGGGCATACCTTTGGCCATGCGGTGGAAGCGAGAAGCGGCTACCGCCTTCTACACGGAGAGGCGGTTGCAATCGGCACCGCGATGATCGCCCGCGCGGCCGTCCGAATGGGTAAACTGGACGCGGACTCCCGGGATGCCATCATCGAGATGCTTGACCGATTCGGCCTTCCCACAGAGACGGAATTCCGAGCGGACGAGCTCTACGAGCTGCTGCTCCTGGATAAGAAAATCTCTTCCGGAAAGCTGGCGCTGATTGTGCCGCTGGCGATCGGCTGGTCTGAGCCGATGCCGGTCAATCCCGAACAGCTTCGGCAATGGCTGGAGGCTGCGTATGATTAAAACCGTCACACCCGGCGCTCGTTTCGGGGAAGTGAAGATTCCTTCCTCCAAGTCCGTGGTACACCGCCTGATGATCTGCGCGGCGCTTGGACAGCGGGAGGTCGAGATTCAATACGACGGGCTCTCCCGGGACATCCGGGCGACCGCGGAATGCCTGAACGCACTGGGGGCCCAAATACGGGCGGAAGAGAAGCGGCTGCACATCTCTCCGATCATGGATCGGGGAGAAAACGGGAAAGTCCTGCTTCCGGCCGGTGAGAGCGGTTCCACCCTGCGTTTCCTGATCCCGGTGGCAGGGGCCCTGGGCAGAAGTGCGGATTTCAAGATGGAGGGCCGTCTTTCCGAACGGCCTCTGGCTCCCTTTGACCGGCTCCTGCGGGAACACGGAATGACCCTGACGCGGGAGGGGAAGATCCTGCACTGTGACGGACAGCTGGAAGGAGGCCTGTTTCGGCTTCCCGGCAATGTATCGTCCCAGTACTTTTCAGGGCTCCTGATGGCGCTTCCTGTCCTCAGAGGCGAGAGCGAACTGCAGACGGAAGGCGAAATGGAATCGGCGGCCTATGTCCGGCTGACGGAAGAGGTCCTGAACAGGGCAAATGTCCGTTTTGAGCGGAAAAGCCCCGAGACCTGGAAGATTTCCGGCCCACAGACGCCGGAGCTTCCGAAGCTTGTCCCGGCGGAAGGGGACTGGTCCAACGCGGCGTTTTTCCTCTGCGCCGCCGCCCTCTCCGAAAAGGGCATCCGGGTCGGGGGGCTGAATCCCGCGTCGGTCCAGGGGGACCGGCAGATTCTTGAGATCCTTCGGGACTTCGGCGCGGAAGTGACCGAAGAAAAAGACCGTGTGACGGTCCGTCAGGGGAACCGGCGTCCGATCGACGTCAATGCCATGTCCATTCCGGATCTTGTTCCGGTTCTGGCCATCCTCTGCTGCAGTGCGGAGGGAACCTCCAGGATTACGGGCGCGGCAAGACTGCGCCTGAAAGAATCAGACCGCCTGAAAACGACCACGGCGCTGATTCGCAGCTTGGGAGGGGAAGCGGAAGAGCATCCGGACGGACTCGTCATTCACGGGAAAGGCAGACTTTGCGGCGGCAGCGCCGACGCGTTCAATGACCATCGAATCGCCATGAGTGCGGCGGTGGCGGCCGTCCTGTGTGCCGAACCGGTCATCGTATCCGGGGCTGAATGTGTGGAAAAATCCTATCCGGCTTTCTGGCGGGATTTTGAAGCACTGAACCGTACGCAGGAACCCGGCTGAACGGCCCGGCCGTTTTGCCGGATCACAGGAAAGGAAGAAACGAAATGAGCAGCGTTTTTATCGGCACGGCACTGCGCCTGTCGATCTTCGGTCAGAGCCACAGTGAGGCCATCGGCATGACCCTGGACGGTTTGCCGGCCGGAATTCCGCTTGACCCGGACAGACTTCAGCGCTTCCTGAACCGACGGGCGCCGGGCCAGAACGACTGGTCCACACCGCGGCGGGAGGAGGACAGACCGGAGTTCCTGTGCGGACTGAAAGACGGAAGAACCTGCGGCGCGCCGCTGACCGCCGTCATCCGGAATCACAATACCCGCGGGAAGGATTATGAGCAGCTTCGCATCCTCCCGAGACCGGGACACGCGGACTATACCGCCCGGATCCGATACGGGGGATATCAGGACTATCACGGCGGAGGGCATTTTTCAGGACGGCTGACCGCGCCGCTTTGCGTTGCCGGCGGCCTGCTGCTCCAGATGCTGGAAGGCAGGGGAATCACCGCGGACGCAAGAATCCTGCGGATTGCCGATGTTGCCGACGATGCGCCCTTTGTCTCCTCGGTGGCGGAAAAGGCCTTCCCGGCGGTCTCCGACGAAGCCGCGCTGAGAATGCGCAAGGCGATCTCCGATGCGAGGGACGAAGGGGATTCTGTCGGCGGGATCATCGAGTGCGTCATCCGCGGTGTTCCGGCGGGGCTCGGGGAGCCGATGTTTGACGGGGTGGAGAACCGGATTGCACAGCTGATGTTTGCCGTGCCGGCCGTCAAAGGCATTGAATTCGGAGCCGGTTTTGCGGCCGCCGGGATGCGCGGCAGCGAAAACAACGACGAATACTGCGTTCAAAACGGAACGGTCCGGACTCGCAGCAATCATGCCGGCGGAATCCTCGGCGGCATTACAAACGGCGAAGAGATTGTATTTCGGGCCGCGTTCAAACCGACTCCGTCCATTGCAAAACCACAGCAGAGCGTCAATTTAGACACCATGCAGCCGGAGACGCTTCAGATTACGGGACGGCACGATCCCTGTATCGTTCCCCGCGCGGTGCCGGTTGCGGAAGCGGTTGCGGCCATCGCAATTGCAGATATGATTCTGGGAGGTCATGGTACATGGAACTGAGCGAATATAGAAACAAACTGGACAGCATTGACGAAGAGATCCTGCGGCTGTTCTCGGAGCGAATGAATATCGCCGCGGAAATTGCCTCCTGGAAACAGGAAAACAGCTTGCCGGTACTGGATGTCCGCAGGGAGAAGGAGAAGCTTCAGCGCATCGAAGAGATGAGCGATCCCGAGCTCTCTGACTATACGTTCACGCTTTTCTCCATGCTGATGGAGCTGTCGCGCAGCAGACAGAACCGGATCCTTCACCGGGAGAGCCCGGAAACCAGGGCCATAGAGGCGGCGCTTCGCGATACTCCCCAGCTCTTTCCGGGAAAGGCGATTGTCGCCTGCCAGGGGGTAGAGGGGGCTTACTCCGGAATCGCCTGTGAGAAGCTTTTCGCCCGCCCGAGTATTTTTTATTTCTCCTCCTTTGACGCGGTGTTTACCGCGGTGGAGAAGGGCCTCTGCCGATACGGCGTCATTCCGGTGGAAAACTCCACGGCGGGCACCGTAAACGCGGTGTATGACCTGATGGTGAAGCACGACTTCCGGATTGTGCGTTCGGTACGGATCAAGGTCGATCATAATCTTCTGGTACGGCCCGGCACCAAGGCCGAGGACATCACGGAAATCTATTCACACGGCCAGGCGCTGACGCAGTGCGCGGGTTTTCTCCAGCGTTTTCCGAACGCGAAGATCATCCCCTGCGAAAACACCGCGGTTGCTGCCAAAATGGTTGCGGAATCGGCGGATCCCGGCGTGGCGGCGCTCTCTTCCAGAAGCTGCGCGAAGCTGTACGGCCTGGAAATCCTCATGGCCTCGGTCCAGGATTCGGATAACAACTATACCCGCTTTATCTGTATCTCCAAGAATCTTGAAATCTATCCGGGTGCGGATCACACCAGCCTGATGATGGTGATTCGGGACGAACCGGGCACCCTCCATCATGTGCTTGCGCGGTTTTATGTGCTCGGCATCAACATGCATAAACTCGAAAGCCGTCCGATTCCCGGGAGAAACTGGGAATATCGCTTCTATTTTGACCTGGACACATCGGTTTATTCGCCAAAGTTTATTCAATTGATGGGTGAACTCGGTGACATCTGCGAAGAGTATGAGTATCTCGGAAGCTACAGCGAGGTGGTCTGAATGAAGTGCGGGCTGCTCGGGGAAAAGCTCGGCCACAGCTATTCGCCACGGATTCATGCGGAACTGGCCGACTATGAGTATGTGCTTTACGAAAAGAAACCCGATGAGGTCGAAGCCTTCGTCAGGGATGGAGACTGGCACGGGCTGAACGTGACCATTCCGTACAAGAAGACGGTGATTCCTTTCTGTGATGAGCTCACAGAGCTGGCGGCACAGATCGGCAGTGTGAACACGCTTCTGAGACGGCCGGACGGAAGCATTCTCGGCGACAACACCGACGCCTACGGATTTGAAACGCTGCTCCGGAAGACCGGCTTTGCTCCGGCCGGGAAAAAAGCGCTGGTCCTGGGAAGCGGAGGCGCGTCCGCGACGGTTTGTGCCTGCCTGCGGCATTTCGGGGCGGAGGTCATCGTCGTGTCGAGAAGCGGCGAAACCAACTATCAGAATGTGGCAAAGCTCCATGCGGATGCCGCGCTGATTGTGAACACGACGCCCCTTGGCATGTATCCGAAAAACGGAGAGAAAGCACTGGATCTGATTCCGTTTACCAGGCTGGAGGCGGTGCTGGACGTGGTCTACAACCCCGCGCGTACGGCACTGCTGCTGCAGGCCGAGGAACTCGGCATCCCGTGCGCCGGCGGGCTCAGAATGCTGGTTGCCCAGGGGGTGCGTGCGTCCGAAATCTTTCTGGGGCACAGTCATCCCGCAAAGGAGCTGGAGCGCATCTACGGAAAGCTGAGCGGCGAAATGCAGAATATCATCCTGATCGGGATGCCGGGCTCGGGGAAGAGCACCATTGCCGAACGTCTTGCGAAAGCACTCGGGAGGGAATGTGTGGAAGCCGATCTGGAGATTGAGAAAGCGGCCGGATGCACGATTCCGGAGATTTTCGCCGCGGAAGGGGAAGAGGGCTTCCGCCGTCGGGAAACGGCGGTTCTCGCCGAACTCGGCAAACGCTCCGGACTGGTGCTCTCCACCGGAGGCGGCTGTGTAACGCGGGCGGAAAACTATCCGCTTCTGCACCAGAACGGAATCATGATCCGGATTACCCGTGATCTCACAAAGCTTGCAAGAGGGGGAAGACCGCTGTCGCAAAATGCGGACCTTGCAGAGATGGCCGCGGCACGGGAACCGTTTTATGCCCGGTTCGCGGATGCGACCGTCTCCAACGACGGAACAGCCGAGGAAACGGTACAGGCAATTCTGGAGGTGCTGAAATGAAGTTTCTGATTATCAACGGGCCGAACCTCAACATGCTCGGCATCCGTGAGCCGGATATCTACGGTGAAAAGGATTTTCGCGCGCTGCAGCGTTTTATCTTTGACTGCTGTCACGAGGAAGGCATTGAGCCGGTTCTCTTTCAGTCCAATCACGAGGGCGCGATTGTGGACCGGATTCAGGCGGCCTATCGGGATGCGGACGGAATCATCATCAATCCGGCTGCCTATACCCACACAAGCGTTGCCATTCTGGACGCCCTGAAGGCTGTTGCCATCCCGACGGTGGAAGTCCATCTTTCCGACGTCGGCAGCCGCGAGAGCTTTCGTCAGATCTCGTATCCCGGCATGGCCTGTATCAAGACCTTTGCCGGCCTGGGCTTTGAGGGATATCGGCAGGCGATTCTTTATCTGAAAAACTGGCTGACAGAACATGCCGGAGAATCCGCACACGCCTGAGAACAATTCAACAGAAGAAAAAACGGAGAAGGAGCGCCGCATAAGCACTCCTTCTCCGTTTTTAGAAAGATAATAAGTTTATTCCTCGGGAAGCTTGCAGACATCGATCCATTCCAGCGCTTTGGAATACTCATAGAGCTCGTCCAGATTCAGCTCAATGGCGCTGTTTCCGCTGCCGACAGCGGGAAAGACCGTCTCGAAGCGCTTCATACTGACGTCGAGATAGACCGGAATCCCGGGCTTGATCCCAAAGGGGCAAACCCCGCCGACGGGGTGGCCGACCAGCTCCAGGACTTCGTCCGCAGAGAGCATTTTGGCCTTGAAATGGAATTTGTCTTTAAACTTGTGATTGTCGATCCGGGCGTCGCCGGCGGCAAGAATCAGCATACAGCCGTCAGCGGTTTTGAACGAAAGGGTCTTGGCAATTCTGGCGCCCTCCACGCCGAGGGCGGCTGCGGCCAGATCCACCGTGGCAGAGGAGACGGTGAACTCCTGGACGCGATCTTCCAGACCGAGGGAGCGAAAATATGCTCTGCCTTCTGCAATAGACATGGTTTGATTACTCCTGTTCTAAGTAGGTTCTGACGGAAAAGGCCGGTCAGAAAAACAGCTCCGGCATGTGGACACCGGTGGCCGCAGCGAGCTGCGGAGTCGGAAAACTGTGGTTTTTCTTCAGAAAGATGCCCACCAGGTCGTTGTAAGAAGAATTGTCAATTACTGCCTTGGCTTCTGCCGCGGCATGCTGTGCATCGACAAAGGTCCCGGCCTCTTCTTCGGAAAGAGCGGTACGGGCCAGCGTGCCTTCCAGAGAGAAGGTGCTTTTCAGCAGGTCATAATACCGGTCATAGATTTCTTCCGCTTCAAAGCTGTGCTGTTGAAGCATCTCCCGAATGGTTCGGATGGAATCCATTGCTTCCTCGGCATCGTCAAGCTGGTAGCGTTCGCCGAGCGTCGCAAGCTGTTCCGAGGCGCTGCAAAGGTTGCCCAGGGAGGCGGAGATCATGCTGTCGCCGTAGAAGGAGTCGGACAGCGTATCGCATTGCCTTCCGAGCTTGATTTTGGTGTTCAGCAGAACCGAGGCAATCATGAGCACCACGGTCAGCGCCATGGCGAAAACGGGGTTGGTGAATAGTTTCTTCATCCCTGCATATCCAGAAGCTTCTGCTTCAGTTCACCCTCGATACGGGCAAGCTCTTCCTCGGCCTGGGCACGGCGTGTGCGGCCGTCGTCCTGAATCTGGCGGACTTCGTCCAGGGCTTTGATGAGTTCCTGGTTGGTCTTGATAAGTGTCTCCATGTCAACGATGCCGCGCTCAGACTCGCGGGCAACATCCACACTGCCCTGATGCAGAGCCTTGGCATTTGCTTCCAGAAGCTGATTGGTCATGTTCGTAACCTCGCGCTGGGCCTTCATGGCCTGATCGGAGTGGAACAGGCTCATGGCAAGAACCATCTGATTTTTCCAGAGGGGGATGGTATTGTTGATGGAAGAGCGGATCTTTTCCATCATGAGGGAGTCGTTGTTCTGAATCATCCGGATCTGCGGCGCCATCTGTACGGAAATGGTGCGGGTGAGCTCAAGATCGTGGATTTTCTTTTCAAAACGGCCGATCATATTCGCAAAGTCATTGGCGGCCTGAGCATCTTCCGGAAGATTGGACTCCTGGGCTTTCTGGCGATATTTGGGAAGTTCTTCGTTGCGGAGCTGCTCAATGCGCAGTTTGCCCGCCAGAATATACATGGTCAGTTCCTTCATGTATTCCTCGTTACGCTCATACATCTTATCCATCAGCGCAACGTCTTTCATAAGGGTAACTTCATGGCCTTCAAGGGATTCCACGATTTTGTCGACATTGACTTCCGCCTTGTCATACTGGGCCTTCAGCGTCGCAATACTGTTGGTGGACTTCTTGAAAAGCCCCTTGAGACCTTTCTTTTCTTCCTGATTGAAATTCAGGCCCTTCAGCTCGACGACAAGATCGCTCAGCTTGTCACCGACTTCACCGAGATCCTTGGTGCGGACCGTATTCAGAGCGGCGTCGGAGAATTCAGAGATGTTCTTCTGGGCGGCAGAGCCGTAGTTGAGCACCTGCTCGGTGTTCAGAATGTCAATCTGCTCGGAGAATTCACGCACCGCAGCCTGCTCGGCAGGGGAGAGAGAGGAAATATCCAGCTTTTCGACTTTGACCGCTTCTTTTTCCTCTTCCTTCTTTTCTTCAACAGGAGCTTCCGCAACCGCGGCCTCCGCAGCGGTGGGATTCAGGGTAAGCTTGGGAACGTATGAGGTGTTTTCATCCATGGTTTACAGATCCTTTCTTATATCGTTCTTATAATTATCATTTCATACGGAAAACTACTCCGCAGCGGTTTAGACCGATCAGCCGGTTGCGACGGTTCCCTGGGATTCATCCCTGACGTTGAAGTCCTTTTTGTCGCTCAGGCCTTCGCGGTTCAGCATGGCGTTCATTACGGCGATATCGGTTTCGATATCAAGCGCCTGGTTGGCAAACAGGGAATCCAGCTGTTTTTTGTATGCCGCAATGGCCGCGTCCAGCATCTCGGTAATGCTCTTGAGGCTCTTGTCGATGTTTTCCCCTTCAATTCCCTGAGAATCCATACGGTCATAGGCATTGAGAAGTTTAATGGTGGTCGGGAGGTAATAGTTCATAAACTTCCTGATCTTGGGGATATCGCTTGGATCGGCAATGGCATCCTGGATAATTTTATCGGTGATCCGCATAATCTCGTTGATCTTGATCCGGATTTCGGGATCCTTGATCGACATGTAAAGACGCCCCATCTCACTGAGCGCTTTGTTTCCTTCTTCAATGATTGGATCGACCTCAGGCCCATAGCTTTTCTTTTCCACCGCCTTTACCTGCGGTTCCTCTTTGGGCGCAGCCTGTTCTCCAACTTTGCGTACCGTCGTATCGACGGTTTTACGCTGGACCTTTTCCTTCCGGCGGGATTCCCGTTTGCCGCTGCGCTTGCCGGCGGCGAGACCGAAGAAATAGGCCACCGCCAAGCCTGCACCGAGTGCCAGCAGCAGGCTCCCGAGGCGATACATCGGAAAGAAAATCGACAAAAACAGCCAGGTTATCAGAAAACTATAGATCGAACCCGGACGGGGCCCTCTTCTGCGTCCGAACATAATTCCTCCTGTAAAACACGCTCATGGATCATGCTTCGAGCGGTATGATATGTTTCTCCAAGAATGTTATTATACAGTAGAGATGCATTTTCGTCAAGAAATCCATCATCTTAAATCTGCCAAAAAACCATTGCAAACAGGCGGTAGTTGGGTTATAATAACTTAGTTTAGCAGTACAGTATAAAATGTGGAGGTAACGTCATGATTCGTGTAGCACCCTCACTTCTGGCAGCTGACTTTGCCAGACTCTCCGAAGAAATCGAAGATGTCCGTTCCGCCGGTGCCGAATGGCTTCATTATGACGTCATGGATGGACATTTTGTACCGAACATTTCAATGGGGATTCCGGTTCTGGAATCCGTACGGAAGACGACAGATCTTTTCCTGGATGCGCACTTGATGATCACGGAGCCGATCCGTTACGTGCGCCAATTCTGTGACGCGGGGGCCGATCTTGTAAACGTGCATGTGGAAGCGGATACGGAGGAAAAGCTCCGCGAAGCCCTCACAATAGTGAAAGAAGCCGGAAAGCGCTGCGGTGTGACGGTCAAGCCGAAAACCCCCTGGGAAGCCGTACTGCCTTATCTTGATCTGATTGACCTTGTCCTTGTCATGACGGTGGAACCCGGTTTCGGCGGACAGCATTTTATGGCCGAACAGATGGAAAAGGTCAGAGCACTGCGCCGCCTGTTTGATGAAAAAGGACTTGACATCCGCCTGGAAGTGGACGGGGGTGTGGATAAAAACACCGCTCCGATCTGCATTGAAGCGGGGGCGGACGTCCTGGTAGCCGGCAGTGCCGTATTCCGCGCGGCAGACCGTCATGAAGCAGTTCGCGTGATTCGCGGAGAATAATCTTTTTGGGAGTTACAGATTCATATGGCCTTTTTCCCTGCAGCACTTGATAATCTGATCGATCGTTTTGCGTCCCTTCCCGGCGTCGGGCGCAAGAGCGCACAGCGTCTTGCTTTTTATGTCCTTTCGATGCCGGATGAAGAGGCAATCGGCTTTGCCGATACAATCCGTGCGGCGAAAAAGGAAGTCAAACGCTGCAGTGTATGCCGCAATTATACCGATCATGAGATCTGTCCGATCTGTTCCAGCGACAGAAGAGACCGCAGTGTGATCTGTGTGGTTTCGGATCCGAAAGATGTCCTAAGCATCGAACGTGCGAGAGAATACAACGGCCTGTATCACGTACTGCATGGGGTAATCTCTCCGATGAATCATATCGGTCCGGATGACATCGGGGTAAAGGAACTGCTGGTCCGGGCCGCCAACGAAGAAGTCCGTGAAGTCATCATGGCGACAAATCCGGATACCGAAGGAGAGGCCACCGCCATCTATATTTCGCGTCTGCTGAAACCCTTCGGTCTGAAGGTGACGAGACTGGCCTATGGAATTCCGGTGGGGTCCAATCTGGAATTTGCGGATGACGCCACGCTGACAAGAGCCCTCGAGGGCAGAACAGAAATCTAGCATATCGTTGCTTTGTGCTTATTTGGTCAAAACATAAGAAGGGAGAACGAATGACATCTAAACTGAAAATAATACCATTAGGCGGTCTGGGAGAAATCGGGAAAAACATGACGGTCATTGAATTTGGAAATGACCTCATCCTGATTGACTGCGGTATGGGCTTTCCGGATGAGGACATGTACGGAATTGATGTTGTCCTGCCGGATATCACTTATTTAAGAAACAATGCAAGCCGCATCCGCGGCATGATCATTACCCACGGTCATGAGGATCATATCGGCGCGGTTCCTTACGTCCTGAAAGAACTGGATATTCCGATCTATACGACTCCGCTGACGGCCGCGCTGATCGAGCTGAAACTGGAAGAGCATGATCTTCTTTACAATACACAGATTTTTACCAAGAAAGCCGGATCCGTTTTCCGGATTGGCTGCTTTTCGATAGAATTCATTCGGGTGAACCACAGCATCCCGGATGCCGTTGCGCTCGCAATTAAGACTCCGGTGGGCACCGTGGTACATACAGGCGACTTCAAAATTGATCTCACGCCGATTTCAGGCGGGATGATCGATCTGGTGCGCTTCGGAGAGCTGGGGAACGAAGGCGTCCTGGCCCTGTTGAGCGACTCAACCAACGTGGAGACTCCGGGGCATTCCGCGTCGGAGCGCAAGGTGGGGGAGAGCTTTGACAAGCTGTTTCTGAACTGCGACAAGCGGATTATCATCACCACGTTTGCCTCCAATGTTCACCGCCTGCAGCAGATTATCAATGTTGCGGCCAAGTATCACCGCAAGGTAGCCGTGACGGGACGCAGCATGGAAAATGTCCTTCGGACAGCCATGGTCCTGGGGTATATGGACGTTCCGGAGGGCGTCCTGATGGATCTGGAACAGATCAAAACCCAGCCGAAAAACCGTACGGTGATTATATCCACAGGCAGTCAGGGCGAAGCAATGTCCGCACTGTACCGGATGGCGTTTGCAGAACACAAGCAGATTCAGATTGACAGCGGGGACCGCGTGATCATCTCGGCTTCCGCCATCCCTGGAAACGAGAATACCATCAGCCGCGTCATTGACGAGCTCTTCCACAAAGGCGCAGAGGTGATTTACGACCGGCACACGGATCTGCATGTTTCCGGACACGCCTGCCAGGAAGAGCAGAAAATGATCCTGGCCCTGGTAAAGCCGAAATACTTTATTCCGGTACACGGCGAGCACAGAATGCTTGTAAAGCATGCAGAACTCGGACGTATCATGGGCGTTGCACCCAAAAACATCGTCATCGCGGAAAACGGCAAGGTCATCGAGTTTACAAAGAAGGGTGTTCTCTGTGAAGAGAGTGTGCCCGCGGGCGCCGTCCTGGTCGACGGCAGCGGCGGGATCGGAGAAGTCGGCAGCGTCGTCATGCGGGATCGCCACAGACTGGCAGAAGACGGCATGATTGTTATTGTCATGACCTACTCCTCATACGATCACAAGCTGCTGGCGGTGCCGGAAATACTGACCCGCGGATTCATCTATGTAAAAGATTCCGAAGATGTGATCGAAGAAATGTCCAGAGTCGTAATGGAGACGATCGAGAACTGTCATTCACAGGAGATCACGGATTGGAACAGCATCAAGACGAAGGTGAAATCCAATCTGTCCGGCTTCCTCTATAAAACGACCAGACGCAGTCCGATGATTCTTCCGGTGATCACGGAAATATAAACCCGGCTGCCCGCAAGGACGCTTCAAATCAGAATACATGGAACGGCTGCCTCCTGTCGGAGGTAGCCGTTTTCATCCATCACGGCCTGGCTTATACTGCCGCGAGTATGTTCAGGTTACGGAGTTCGGGATCTTTAATGTGGTTGTTGACATCATAAGCCAGCCGCTCAAGCTCCGCACCGGGAAGAGAAGAAAGTCCTTCGGAACGCAGCTGAGCTGCGATACGGCCGGCAAGCTCCTCAATCAACGCGGCCTTCTCCACCGCTGTATCCGGGGTGTTCCCGCTGCTCAAAAGAAACTCCAGGGGAACGGCAAGATCCGAGAGCAGCGGAAGCTCACGCATGGCACGGAAAACCCACTTATAATACAGCTGATAGCGGCGGTTCAGCAGGAAAATGACAGAAATACAGCGGTTGACAAATTCTGTCACAGCCAGCTGTGCAGCGCCCGATTCCCCATGGTCCAGGCAGCGCAGATAGTTGTATTGTCCGGACTGTGCCATCAGCAGCAGAGATCCGGCCAGGCGTTTCAGGCGGACTCCCTCCGGAAAGGAGGAAAGGGCCTTGCGGATGCGACTGACTTCTCCCAGATTGTCTGAAAACAGGCGCCCGTTTGTTGCTTCCGCAAGAGCCTGGCCGGGAACGGTAAGCCACTGCGGCAGCGTCAGCTCGCCGTTTTCGGTGCCGGCCGTTTTCAGAAAGAATTCACCGGTCCGCAGAACACCGTGCCGGGGACCGCCAACCGGTGCAACACCGGAGCGGCTGAACCCCATAAAGGAAGCGGGAAGCCTGGCATAGGCACGTTCGAGCTGAAATTCGCTTTGCCGGTCGACCAGCGACTCATTCGGAAGAAAAATACAGAATCCCGGTTCAAAATCGTGATCTCGGGATACGGAATCATCATATCCGAAGCACTCGGACCCGCTGCCAAACAGCCCGACAGCAAGAAAGGGGAGCAGATGAGGAAACTGTTCCTCCAGCATGGGCTTTCCGTATGCTTCGTAAAAAGCCTGGGAAAGATCAAGACCTTTCATGGATTGCCCTTGCCTCCTCAAGCAGCTCCTGCGCAGCGGCAAAGAACCCGTAATAGGAGAAACTTGGCGCACATTTCTCACAGATAAAGGCATAATTGCCGTCATGAAGCGCCGACTTGTCCTGAAGGAGCTCGTATGCACGCTCCACCAGACGGTTGATTTCCTCTTCTCCCGCTTCTGTGCCGAAACGCTCTGCAACGGCGTCTGCCATATTCAGACATGTGACCGCCTGTTCCGGGCCGCCGCCTGTCACAAGGGCCATCTGTTCCAGCGCTTTTTCATATAATCGGATCGCTTCTTCATACCTGCCGAGGGCCTGACAGGACAGCGCCATGTTGTTATAGAGCCCCCCAAGGAGGTGCGGCGGTGTATTCGGAATCGACTCATACAGATCACGGGCTTTTTGGAAGAGCACCAGCGCCTCATCATGCTCGCCGAAGGCACCAAAAGCCGTGGCGGCGTTGATAAATGTGGTTCCGGCGCTGATGCTTCCTTCAAAGTCCATCTCCTTCAGAAGCGCAAGCGCGTCGCGGCAGAAGCGAATTGCCTCGTCCCTGCGCTCTGTCTTGCGATAAAAGCCGATCAGCTCGTTGCAGACAAGAAGCTTGCCGCGAAGATCGGAACCGTGCTCGGCTTCTGTCAGCCAGTAGAGAAGATGGCGTTCCGCTCCCTCATAGTCTTTTCGGCTCATATATTGATCCAGTTTCTCCTGAATCCGCTGCTGCGGTATCGACACCACTGCGGAAGTCCGGTGCTCAGGGCTCATGCAGAGCGGGCATTCCGGCTCCATATAGTCTTCCGGAAGCAAGCTGCTCTTTTTCATCATGCTGCATCCTTTCTGGTCTGTTCTCGGGCAGATGTGTTTCATAGCTCCTGTTGAGATCATATCACAGCACGGTTAAAATCGCAATGCGTTGGATGAGAACGAAGAAACAGGAGAAAGACATTCTATTCACTTTATATCTCAACGGCTTTCTCAGAAACCGGTCCTTTTCAGGTGAAGAATTTCATGATATAATTCAAATAATCAGAGATATTGAATGCACTCAGGGAACTGCCGAAAATGAGAAAGGAAAAGCAGCAGAGAAATCACGGCAGTATTCAGAAGTGAATAAAAACAGAAGACATCCTACAAGCAAATCAGAGAAAGAGGTGAATAAGAATGCCACCATCCAGGCATAGCTCCAGTTCCCGTTCCTCAAGATCATCCGGCTCATCCCGGTCATCCTCCAGATCGTCCCGATCCTCATTCTCCAGGTCTTCCAGCTCTTCCCGATCATCGCATTCTTCCAGTTCAAGATCCTCATTCTCCGGGTCGAGCAGCGGATCATCTTTTTTCAGGGGCCCAAGCCGGCATTCTTCCTCCAGCAGGAGCAGTGTTCCGATATCCCCGTATAATAAACCGAACAGGCAGTCTTACAGACCTTTGAATCCGACTCCGCCTCCCAGTCGGCCGCGGGTGAACCAGCCGATCGGTTTCCTGCTGTACAGTACGCTGAAACCAAAGTATTATTACGGGAAACAGCACGATTACGTCTATTACCCGGAGTCATGGACAGACCGGGGAAGCGGAACGACTTATGAGAAAGGATACTATGACGAGAATGGACAATACTATGCCGATGTATCCTTTACAAAAGATGGCAAATACGAAAATGTTGTCTGCAATTGCCCTTATTGCGGACAGGATACCATTCTGAATCTGACATCGGATGATATAGCGGCGAAAAATCTTCAGTGCCCTCATTGCGGCGGGCCTATGACCATCATGTCAGAGCTGGACGAGTATCTTCAGCAGCCGACGGAGAATACACATGTCTATCACTCCGAAGAATCTTTGCGTCAGTTCTCAGAACGAGCGAAAAAGAAAAAAAGCCGCAAATGGTGGATCATAGGTTTTGTCCTGCTGATCCTCTACGCCATTGGAAGTGTTTCGGAATATTCCTATGACAGCAACGATTATCTGAATCAAACGGATCAGCAGTATCACTACGACAGCGGGCTGTCTTCCAGTTTCGGGTCTGAAATCCGTCTGAAGTCGAACGGCCGCAATGCTTATCAATTTGCCGGATCTGCCGATCAGACATACGATAAGCGTCTTATATGGGACAGCGATGCCGACAGCTATTATGACGCAAGTTCGGACTGCTGGATCTGGTACAATACGGACGTGGAACCCGCGATCTGGCAGTACTGGTATGAAGGGATCTCTTCAGACTATGGAGATTATGGCTGGATGGAGCATGATTCATCCGGATGGTATATTGAGAAATCTCAGAATAACTGGATTCAGCTCCCCAGCAAATATGATACCGGCGAACTGTGGTATATCGCGGACTAACCAATGATAGAAGGATGCGGCAATATATTTGCCGCTGTCATGAACATGAACGGCGAAAATGGCAACGGAAAGGCTTAGCGCATTAGATGGATAACAAATGGTCAATATCCAGGGATGAGTTGGTCTGTGCGGTGACCTGCCTGGGGTTTCCGGCTGAGCTCGGAGAAGCGATGGCAAAACAGCTTGGCAGTCCAAAGGCGATGGAACGAATGACGGCTTATCTGAATTATGAGAAGCCGTCAGACGTCAATATGGCCGTAGACGAAATGCTGGCAATCTGCAGTGAGATTGACGCATGGAAAGAAAAGAAAGCCGCCGTCGAGTCGAGTGTTCTTTATAACGAACTGCTGTATTACGGACTGGATGATTTAGAATAACGCTTATCTCGAATCAAAGCATGTGACAGGAGAATCGGAAAATGCCAAAAGTCCTGAGTTTCGGGTCCCTTAATCTTGATTATGTGTATCAGGTGAGCCATTTCGTTCAGCCTGGAGAGACACAAAGCGCCATGTCACAGACGATCAACGCGGGAGGAAAGGGACTGAACCAGTCCATTGCGCTCGCAAAAGCAGGTGCGGAGGTATTCCATGCCGGATGCGTTGGAATCGGCGGAGAAAAACTGAAAGGAGTTCTGCTGGAATATGGAGTAGACACGTCATTCCTTCTTCCCGTAGACCAGCTGCAGGGCAATGCGGTCATTCAGGTCATTCCATCCGGTGAAAACAGCATCATTCTCTTCGGAGGATCCAATCAGTGCATCAGCGAAGAACAGATCGATCATACACTTGCCGCGTTTGGAAAAGGGGATTATCTTGTCCTCCAGAATGAGATCAACAACCTGCCGGTGATTATTGATAAGGCCAGAGCCTTGGACATGGTGATCTTTTTGAATCCGTCGCCCTTCGATGACAGACTCGATCAGATAGACTTCGGTCAGTTGGACTGGCTTCTTGTCAATGAAATAGAAGCGGAACAGTTGACGGGAGAAAGTACGCCGGAAGCAGTCTGGCACAGTGTCCATAACAGATATCCAACGCTCTCTCTGCTTTTAACGATGGGAAGTCGGGGCAGCTTCGCATATCGAGTAAACGGAGCAGAGCTGGAGATGGCGTCTCAGCAGGCTTACAACGTAAAGGCGATCGATACAACCGGTGCCGGAGATACTTATACCGGGTTCTTTATCAGTTCATTGATGAAGAATCTGCCCCTGGCTGAATGCATGAGAAGGGCAAGCATGGCGGCGGCAATCAGTGTCACACGAAGCGGAGCGGCACCGTCGATTCCAAGCTCTGATGAAGTGCAGAATGCTGTTTTAAAGGAAAAGCGATAAAGATAAAAAAAGAACCACCTCGTATCTTTCGCGGTACGAAGTGGTTCTACCGATTTTATTTGAGAGAGTTGATGCTAAACTGCTGGGTGTCTCCCAGCTTTTTCTCTTTCTTTGGCGGATAATAGACACTTCTGACGTGCTGGAGCGCAGCAATTAAACCGTCGATGCTGTCCTTTGAAGAAAATCCCATCAATATCCGCTGGTCTTCATCAGAAAGGTTATAGAAGGCAAAAACAGGTACGGGCTTTTCAACTGAACCACCCTGAAGGATCTGAACGCCGACATCACCGGTACCGAGATTAATGGTGTGCTTTTCCAGATTAATCATTTTTCTCCCTCCATAACTCTGTTTACCTGATTCATCATACTTCTTTTTTTGACTTTTGTCGAGACCAAATCTGCGGATCATGAGGAAATATCCAATCTTTTCCTGAAGGCTCAAACAAACAAGAAGAAACAGCGGTTTGGCGAGAAAGAAACAAGCCAGGCCGCGATTTGCTTGTGACGACTCGCTTCCTATGAGAGAAAATCCGAAACAAAACTATCCTGCCATTTCCATCGAGGGAAATTTTTTGGACACAAGACGTGCTATTATGTAAACAAGGTCAAAGGAACCGCGTCATTAATGTTAAAGGAATGAGGAGGAAATGGATATGGGAATCAGAGCACAGGCTGAACGAATCGGATTTCAGGTGATCGGGGAACTGACAAGATGCGTGGATCGCGAACCGACGCACCTGTATCGGTGCTACTTCGATGAGGCAAGAAATGAGTTTATTCTCAGGAGGGGAATTCTGACAATCATTGCCTCGGACGGTACTGTTTTCTGAGCCGCCGGATCAGAATGACGAAGCAGGGACATCATGAAAAAGACGCCCCTGCTTCGTCTTGCCTGAAGGGATGATTTCTGATATACTGAGCTTCGGGGCTTCCCCGAAAAGTCAGGGGAGACCGGAAAATGAAGGAGAGGGTTTGAACTCCGAGGAGTCAATAACATGATAGATGAATTCAAGTGGACGAGAGCACCGAAACAATATCGGATTGATGAGGAGCAGGTATCCATCACCACCGACCCGCATACCGATCTTTGGCAGAGAACCTATTATCATTTTCGCAACGATAATGCACCCTTGCTGCAGATCGAGACGGATGACAGGTACTTCAGCTTTGTAGTAAAAACGGATTTTTCAGGGAGCCATCATCGCTTTGATCAATGCGGAATTGTAATGTATCTTGACAGTGAGAACTGGCTGAAAGCGTCCGTGGAGTATGAGAATGAGTCCTTTCAGCATCTCGGATCTGTCGTGACCAATCACGGATACTCGGACTGGGCTACAACTGAAATCCCGGCGAGTATGAAAGTCATGTGGTATCGCTTGAGCAGGAGAGAAGATGATTACTGTATCGAGTGCTCGTACGATGGAGAGAAGTTCTCGCAGATGAGAGTCTGCCATATGTGGGAAGGCAACGACAAGATCGCATTCGGAATCTATGCCTGCAGTCCGGAAAACTCCAGCTTCACAGCCAAATTCTCGGAGATGAAGATAACGGAATGTAAATGGAGAGCACATAACGGGCAAAAGCCGGATGATTCAGCATGATTCGAAAACACATCATCTTTTACGGCAGGGTACAGGGTGTCGGATTTCGATATCGCGCCATTCATGCGGCAAATCTGTATGGATGTACCGGATGGGTGCGAAATGAATGGGACGGTTCGGTATCCATGGAGATTCAGGGGACGGAAGAACAGATTGACAAGGTCATTCTGGCAATAGAGGCTGGAAGATATATCAGAATTGAAAACATGGACGTGCATGCTGTTCCTTTGGACGACAGCGAAAAAGGTTTTCGAGCGAGATGATCCGGAGCTTTCGTGTGACGGTTCAGTGATCCGGAACAGGGGAGAGCTGAGGACGCCCGTTAAAATATAAAAGGAGTTTATCGGTGAAAAGACTTGTCATTTTCCTGCTTGCGATTGTTCTATGTACTGCATTTCTGATTGGGATACAGCCAGGAACAAAGGATTATAAGATTGCCGATGGCAACAGGATTAACTTCCAGCAGCTTCTTTCTGACCTGCTTGACGCTTATGAGAATCATTCGTCACAGGCACAGGAACAAGTGCTATTTGATCTGGAAACGATAAAGGCGGTCAGTACCAGAGATTATGACGTAGCCAAAGCAATCGCCGATCACTGGGCAGAGGTCTATCTGGATTCAGCGTATCATCTGAACTTGTACCATGACGATGACAAAGCCACAGAAATAATCTCTTCAGGGATTCCGGACAGAGCTTCCCATGCATTTGTTGTTCTCGGCTATGAACTGAAAGACGGAGAGATGACAGATGAACTGAAAGGACGCTGTGAGGCGGCCGCAGCTGCAGCGAAGATGTATCCGAACTCCATTCTGGTCTGCTCGGGAGGTGCCACGGGATCGAACAACCCGGAACACCATACAGAAGCCGGGATGATGCGTCAGTATCTATCTGAGCATTGCGGCATTGTCCCGGACAGAATTTTTACAGATGAAAGAGCAATGACGACTGCAGAGAATGCGGTGAATACCCTTGCGATTTTAAAAAGCAGGGGAGTCAGGTCAATGACAATCGTCACATCCTCATACCATCAACGTTGGGGACAGGTCCTGTATAATGCAATGGCGGCAGTCTATGGTCAGCAATATGGCTACATGCCTGAAATTGTCAGCAATTTCTGTTTCAGTACAGAACCGGAGAATGAAGCATTCCGAAATGATGCCAGAATTGCCATAAGTCAGCTGGCCTCGATTCTGCATATACCAAGATCGGCAAAGAACTGAGAAATGCAGCGGAAAATGAAACTCCTGTGTACTGGAGATTCCAACACAAGGGGATATAATTCGAGATCCTTCTGTGGGTTGAGATAGGGAAAAAGCAGGATATATGCTGTGCCGTCTGTTTCAGAAAGGATCATGGTTTGATCCGCATTTCCCGGAACGTTACGATCTTATCCGCAACCCATAAGATCCAGGCTTCACGGCTTCTGGGGATTCGAAATGGATTGAGCGGCCACATGTGACTGTCGATGGCGGATTGAATCTTGCTGTCCACGGCGAACTCGCTGACAGCGTTGTCTCGCGCTCTCCTGGCATGGTGGAAGCCGTGACGGCGGTGGGATCCGTCATCAACAAAGTGCCAGTCATACAGATAGAAATCGTGAAGCATGGCGGCGGTAATCAGTGCCCGTCTGTCAGCGCCAAGCCGGAAGCGTTCGTTCAGCCGATCACAGGTTTCCGCGACACTCCGGCAGTGCTGGAACGTTGAGGTTTTCCCGTGCTGGACAAACTGTTTCATCATCTGAACCCGCTGGTTGCGTTGAATGGGTTCGAGAATCTCCTCCAATTCAGCTTTCCGCATGCTTTTTTCACTCCGTTTCTTCCCTGTCATTCCGATGCCGGATTTTCTCGATTGCTTCCTGTGCTTCCTTTAGATAGACCGAAAGATCATGCTTGGTCTGCAGCTGGAGGAAAAAATGCACGCGCATGGACGCAAGCTCTCTTCTTCTTCGGATGTGCAGACGCAGCTCCTCCAGGCGCACGATCACCTGGTGCTCATCGGAATAGGCTTTTAGCTTGGCTACCAGACTGCCGGAATAGACCACATCGATGGTGAAAACACCGAAGAAGAATCCGATCACAAAGGAGAAGGCGAGATTGTTCGACAACCAGGTCAGCGCTTCGAGAATCACCGGATGAATAAAGAAATAGTAGATCGCGCCCAGAACAGTCCAAAACAGAGAGAACAGCGGACAGATCAGTCCCTGGATATTTCCCCAGAGACGGCTGTAATCCCAAAGACGGAGCTTGAATAGTTTCAGCAGCATAATGCCGGCGATGTATTCGATCAGAGTCATGCTGACCGCCATGCCGAAAAACAGCAGAACTTTACCGCCGATACTGGAATCCAGGTCATACCGCGCACCGAGCGTGGCAAGCAGAAAGAGAATGCACAGGCCGCAGCCGTACAGTGGAATATACGGTCCAACGCAGAAACCGGGGTTAATCCAACGATGCTCCGGGTTAGAGGAAGAAAAGAACTTGCGAAAAAGAACTTCCAGGAACCAGCCGAACACAGCGCCGATAAAAAACAGATAAGCAAGTGCCAGAAAAACGTTCATGATAAGATAAATCTCCAATGGAAAAAGAATATCCTTTATATTATACCAGATCAGCATGCTTCCGACAAGCAGGTCTTCCTTTTTCACCCTCTCCTGTGGAACGAGTCATCTTCAGTTCCGTTCTGAAAAGAAACAGGCACTTCGGATCGATTCATTTGAAGCAAGAAAGAAAACTTCACAAGTGTCTGCTTATAAGGCGGACAAAGAAATAAAAATGTTGTTGGGGGAGTTTCATTTTGAGAAAGAATATGATATAATCCCCGAGAGTTAGTTATAGCTAATATTGGAGGGGACAGAAGATGAATGCTATGAAATGGCTGTTTCTGACCGCTTTGGCGGGTCATTTGCTTTGCGGAATCTGTGATTGTCTGCTGATCTATATGCCCAATGGGCGGTTCAGAGCCGAATACATGAAGGATAGTCAGAAGCTTGCCGAGGTTTTTGACGGCATGCCGCTGCGAAACGCCGTTCTGTCCATGGTCTTAGGATGCTTTGCCATGTGTATGATGTTTTTTGGATATATGGCGATCTATATCTGGGTAAAACAATTCGCGCCGCTGTATGCTGCTCTGATTTTGCTCTCGATCGGCCTGATTTTCACATTTGGAATGGCGCATCATATATTATGCGGTGTTCCGGAATGGCTGTATGTAAGACTCGGCCGTACGGAAGAAGCCAGGGAAATCATAACGGAACTGTTCGAGAAGACATCTGTTACCATGCTTGTTTGCTATGCGGGCTTCCTGATTTTCGGTATTTCTCTTTTTCTTGCTGTTTTCAACGGTTATACCCCGCTGCCGAAGTGGGCTTGCATATTCAACACGACCTTATTGATGCTGGTGCTGACCCCGCTGCGGATCGGCGGGGCGGGAAATTGGGCCGGAGCCATCATGTTTCTTGGCCTGCTGTTTCTGCTCTGAGCGGATATGAATATTGGGATTGAAAAAGGAGAATAGCTATGTCGAAAAGTGCGTCAAATTTTCAGAAAAAGGTCATGAACTGGGGATACCGGGGTAAGGAAATCTTTAAACCACTGAATACAGGCCGTCTTGACGAGCATGTTTCCTGTGTTCGGGAGTGGATTGCCAATATCTTCTTCTATTCGAAAAACGGGACAACGATTATGGTTGATGCCGGTTATAATTATGACCGCCTGGGTGAAAAAATGAAGTGGCTGGATATCGATCCGGCGGAGATTCACGACATCCTCATTACTCACCAGGACACCGATCATGTCGGCGCGGTGGAAATAGACAGTGATCTGCTGTTTCAGAACGCAAGGCTCTACATGAGCGAGATCGAAAGCAGGTATCTCACGGGAGAGGTACGTCGGAAGGTAATATTCGGGCATTACAAACTGCCGATGGTAAGAACGAATAACAGGAAGGTCCTGCTGAAGGATGGGCAGATACTGGATATAAACGGAATCAAAGTCGAATGCATTCTTTGCCCGGGGCACACATGGGGGCACATGGTCTATCTTATCGATGATGAATACCTGTTTACCGGAGATACGCTGTGGTTTGGCGCTGAAGGCGGCTACAGCTTCATCAATTCATTGGCGGAGGATAATGAACTGGCAATACGTTCTTTGAAAGCGCTTGAATCAAATATGAGAAAGCGCGAGGTAAAGCCTAAAATCATTACCGGGCATACAGGCTGGACGGACGATCTGGATTTTGCATTTCGCCATATAGACAAAGTATGCAATTCACTGGTCCGGCAGAAGCCGCATGATCCGGACGCGCCATATGACGGTTATGAAGAGTCGGAAGATACAGAGGAGAGGGCAAGATTCTTTCCGCTTGCCAAGCAGAAAGAGATCAAGTAGAGAAGGGAGCCGGACAAGTGCAGTTTACGGAGATGGGAAAACAGGACGGCAAAACATTGCTTTTGCTTCCCGGAACAGCCTGTACCTGGCAGATTAACTTCGATAGAAGTGACAGTCTTGGATGGGGAAACGTTCAGTTCAGACGTCTGTACTTTCAAATGGATGATGCCGCCTATGATAAAACATAGGTAAGCAGTTCAAATCGATCCGGTCAGGCAGTTCTCAATTGAAAACCTGCCCTGATGATACACCCTGAAAATATGCAATCTGTTGAATTAGGAGCGCTCTGATGGTATAATAAACTGATCAAGCGCTCTTTTATAATAATTATACAAGTGCAGTACATAAGAAAGTCATAAAATGCTTTCAAAATCCATCCGATGCCAAATAGCTTAATCTCCAGAATGCTGTCAAATAATGCCATATTATGATTTAAGAGGTTACTTTTATGAATATCCAGATTTTCGGCAAAACAAAATGCTTTGATACGAAGAAGGCAGAACGGTATTTCAAGGAGCGCCGGATCAAATATCAGTATATTGATATCATCAAATACGGCATGAGCAGGGGAGAACTGAAAAGTGTCTGCTCTTCACTTGGGATGGATGCGATTGTCAACAAGGAGGATCAGGACTATCCATTGTATCAGTATCTGGCCTCAGCCGATGCCAAAATGGAGAAGCTATATGAGATTCCGGAACTCATACAGACCCCGATTGTCCGAAACGGCAAAAAGGCCACAGTCGGCTACTGTCCGGATACGTGGAAAGAGTGGGAATAAGAGCTGTCTGGGCTTTTGAACCACGGCCTCATGAAGCATGACCTTTCCGGAACTGTACGGTATTGGAAAGGCTTCTGCCGGAAAGATCTCGTTTGACAAAGCCGGACATTTATACTATAATTCTGTCCCGATTGAGATTGGGCGGACCTTTTGAACAATGAGAAGGGATTTCGCCGTACAACGTAAGATCATGAGCTGACCAAACGACCGCGGACACTGTGCGAAAGCAGGTGTATGAGGAAAGTCCGGGCTCCGCAGGGCAAGGATAACGGGTAACACCCGCCAGGGGCAACCCTCGGACAAGTGCAACAGAAATAGACTTCCCATGTTTTACATGGGGGATGGTGGAAAGGTGAGGTAAGAGCTCACCCGTCGCATGGAGACATGTTGATGCTGTAAACTCTATCCGGAGCAACACCGTGGTAGGACATAAGGCCGGCCCGGCCGTCCTTTGGAGGTGGCTTGAGCCTGGTGGCAACATCAGGCCTAGATAGATGGTCGTTCCAGACAGAACCCGGCTTACAGGTCAGCTCATTTTCTTTTTATAGAGGGTTATTATGGTTTTAAGTGATTATATTCAATCCATTCGGGATAAATCAATCGCCGTACTCGGAATTGGCATCTCCAATCTCCCGCTGATTGAATTGCTGTGTCGCGAAGGCTGTGACGTGACAGCCTGTGACAGGCGAAATCTGAGTCAGCTGGGAGCGGATGGAGAACGGTTGATCGCGCTTGGTGCGAAACTGCGTCTTGGGGAAGATTATTTGGAAGATCTTCATGAAGAGCTGATTTTCCGTACACCCGGATTAATGCCGTTTGACGAGCATCTTGTGAAAGCCGGAGAGCAGGGGAGTATCATTACCTCGGAAATGGAGGTCTTCTTTTCCCTCTGTCCCTGCCGGATTTTCGCTGTGACGGGAAGCGACGGCAAAACCACCACCACAACCCTGATTTCCGAGATCCTGAAGGCCGCCGGCCATCGTGTTCATCTTGGCGGCAATATCGGAACACCGCTGCTTTGCAAGCTGCCGGAAATGCAGGAAAATGATCTTGTCGTGCTTGAACTCTCGTCTTTTCAGCTGCATTCCATGACTTGCCGGCCTAATGTTGCGGTCATTACCAATCTTTCGCCGAACCATCTTGACAAACACAAGGGATTCCAGGACTATATTGACGCAAAGGCCTCGATCTTTCTGAATCAGCAGCCGGAAGATCGCCTTATTCTGAATGCAAACGATCCGCATGCGGCCTACTACGCATCCAAAGCGCACTCATGTATCAGCTATTTCTCCGATGCAGCACCTGTGGAAAAGGGATGTATCTGTGAAAACGGGATTATTTATCTCGTATCGGAAAACTCCCGTGTCGCTGTCATGCATGCGGATGAGATACGGATTCCGGGCCGGCATAATGTTCAAAATATGCTGGCAGCTTTTGAAGCGGTCCGGGATTATGCATCTCCCGAGATCTGCCGTCAGGTCGCCCGGTCGTTTCCGGGGGTTCCGCACAGGCTGGAAGAAGTCAGGAATCTTAACGGTGTGACCTATATCAACGACTCTATCGCATCCAGTCCTACCCGTACCATTGCAGGGCTCCATGCCCTGAAGAAAAAGCCGATTGTCATTGCAGGAGGCTATGACAAGCATCTGCCCTTTGACCGGCTCGGAGAAGAATTCTGCGAACGGGCAAAAGCGGTTGTTTTAACAGGGGATACGTCGGATAAAATCGCTTCTGCCATTCAAGAGGCCGTCGCAAAGCGCGGACAGGAGTTTTTCTTGCCGGTCTATTCCGCACCCGATCTCTCGGAGGCGGTTCATACCGCTCGATCCATCGCAGAAGAAGGCGATATTGTGATCTTATCACCGGCCTGTGCATCTTTTGATCGGTTTCGGAACTTCGAGGAACGCGGGAATCTGTTTCGCCAATACGTGATGGAGCTGGAAGCATGAATGATGTTGTACTGAAAATGTCTGAACGAGCCGAAAAACGCTGTGCAGAGCGGTTTCGGCAGATTGATCAGACTGCACAGGAGAATACAAGGCGAGTCCTTGAGTCCTTTCGCACTCACCGCGTTGCGGAAGCATGTTTTTCCGGGACAACGGGATACGGCTACGACGATTTGGGCCGGGAAACGTTGGATCGGATCTATGCAGAGCTTCTTGGAACGGAATCGGCTTTGGTCCGAATCGGTTTTGTAAACGGGACGCATGCCCTGACGACCGCGCTGTTTGCTCTGGCCAGACCCGGAGAGACGATTCTCTCTTTGACGGGACTTCCGTATGATACCCTGCAGGAAGTAATCGGAATTCGGGGAAGCAGTTTTGGCTCTTTGAAATTCTATGGGATCGAATACCGCCAGGTGGAGCTTGCGGAAGACGGGGGACCTGATTATAAAGCAATTGCCGAGGCCTGCAGAAATCCGAATATTTCTTCGGTTTTGATTCAGCGCTCCAGAGGTTATGCAAGCCGGAAAGCACTGACCTTAGACGAGATCGCGCAGATGATCCAGACGGTACGCGAAGTCCGCCCGGAGATCAATGTCATGGTAGACAACTGCTACGGTGAATTCACGGATATCCGGGAGCCGGGACATGTCGGCGCCGACCTGATGGCGGGATCCCTCATTAAAAATCCGGGCGGCGGTCTTGCTCCGACCGGAGGATATGTCGCCGGCAGGGAAGAGCTAGTGGAGCGCGCCGCGACGCGCCTGACTACGCCCGGAATCGGCGGAGAATGCGGAGCAAGCCTTGGAAATAACAGGCTTCTGTTTCAAGGGCTCTTTGTTGCGCCGCATGTTGTTGCACAGTCTTTGAAAACTTCTGTTTTTTGTGCCGCAATGATGGAGGAGCTCGGAATCGAGAGCTTTCCGGGGGTGGATGAACCGCGGTCGGACATCATACAGACGGTCCGCCTGGGCTCTGAAGAACGGATGAAGCGTTTTTGCCGCGGAATTCAAAAGGGGGCACCGGTTGACTCCTATGTGACGCCGGAGCCTTGGGCGATGCCCGGATATGACGATCCGGTTATTATGGCAGCAGGGGCGTTTATTCAAGGCTCTTCAATAGAGCTCTCTGCGGATGGCCCGATTCGTGATCCGTATAATATTTATGTGCAGGGCGGAATAACCTACGAATCCGGAAAACTTGGTATTCTTTATGCCGTTGAGGAGCTTCTGAAGGACTGAATCAGCATTTCTTCGGTCAGCTTTACTCGATTGAAAACAGAAAGGAGAAAACAAATGTACGAAGTCATTCTGAATGAAAACAATTTTGAAGCAGAGGTCTTGAAATCGGACATTCCTGTTCTGGTTGACTTCTGGGCAACCTGGTGCGGCCCTTGCAAGATGCTGGCTCCCACCATTGCCAAAATTGCCGAAGAGAAAGCCGGCGTGGTAAAAGTATGCAAGCTCGACGTGGACGAGGAGCCGGAAATTGCCGCCAAATACGGAATTTCCAGTATTCCGACCCTGAAGGTGTTTGTCAATGGGGAAGTTATCCGGAGCAGCGTCGGTGTTCAGCCGAAATCCGCAATCGAAGCCATGCTTGCTTAAATTGTCCGAAAACAGAATACCCGGCCTGAGCCTGGCTCTGACCGAGTATATGCTGGGATCAAAATAACTGATAGACTCACCCAAAAAACGGGCGGCTGATGATAATCAGCCGCCCGAAGATTTTATTTTGCAAGAACCTTTTTCAGCTTTGCATAGCGGGGAAGAGAATCAACCTTGGGAACATTGGCTTCGCCCTGAATCAGCGGCAGCACATAGGAGATGAACTCTTCTTTCAGGCCGTTGTGTGCATCGTTGATCCACTCCAGCGGAACCTTCTTTTCATAGTTGGCAACGGACTCCAGAGGGAGAAGACGATAGTTGCAGCTGTATTTTCCATCTGTCATCTCGCGCTCAAAGGCGACCATGTAACCGGTCTCACCGGCAACGGCTTTTTCCACCGCAACTTTACCGGCAGTGAAGGCCTCTTCAACATCGGTAGCGGAAGCGAGATGCGCGCCGCAGCGCTGCAGAAGGCTGAACTCAATGCCGCGGACCTTGGCGCCGGTGTGGTTCTTCACGATCTCGGCAAGCATGGCAGCAAGACCGCCGAGCTGTGCATGACCAAAGCCGTCAGTGGCAGAGGTCTTTGCCTCGGAAACGAAACTGCCGTCGGCATAGTGGATTCCCTCGGAAACTGCGACGAACACTTTGCCGTTCTTGCGATAAAGCTCGTCAACATCCGCGAGGAAGCGATCCATGTCAAAGTCGCATTCCGGGAGATAGATCAGATCGGGACCGGAGCCGTATGCAGTGGCCAGAGCAGCGCTTGCAGCCAGCCAGCCGGCGTGACGGCCCATGATCTCCACGATCACGATCATTTTGTTGTCATAAACACGGGCATCCTTGTTGATCTCCATGCAGGAGGTGGCAATGTACTTGGCGGCGCTGGCGAAGCCGGGGCAGTGATCCGTTCCGAAAAGGTCGTTGTCGATGGTCTTGGGAACGCCCATCACTCTGCACTCGTAACCGACAGACTTCATATAGCGGCTGATCTTGTTGCAGGTGTCCATGGAGTCGTTGCCGCCGTTATAGAAGAAGTAACGGACATTGTACTTCTTGAAGATTTCGAGAATTCGCTTGTAATCGGTGTCGTCTACTTCAGGATCCTTCATTTTATATCTGCAGGAGCCGAGCTCGGAAGAAGGAGTGTGGAGCAGGTAGCGGAGTTCTTCCGGATCCTCTTCATCCATCACAAACAGTTCATCATTGAGCACACCGACAATCCCGTGGGAAGCGCCGTAGACCTTGGTGATCTCTTCCGCTTCCAGCGCGGTTTTGATGACACCGTAAGCACTGGCGTTAATAACGCACGTAGGACCACCGGACTGACCGAAGATGCAGGAGCCAACGAGTTTCTCAGACATGATATAATCTCCTTACAAATTTTTTCTAAATTTTTAAATATCCTTATTGATTATGGGATGAATTGAGGATATAATATAAACACAAATTTGTAAATATACTTTTTGTACAAATTTTGAATTTTTTTAAGGGAGAGTTGAAAATATGCCATTGGTAACAACAACTGAAATGTTCAAAAAAGCCTATCACGGTGGGTATGCAATCGGTGCATTCAACGTCAACAATATGGAGATCGTGCAGGGGATTACAGAAGCCGCCCAGGAACTGAATGCTCCTCTGATTCTTCAGGTTTCCAAGGGTGCCCGCAAATATGCAAACCACACCTATCTGATGAAGCTGGTTGAAGCCGCGGTCATCAACACCGGCCTTCCCATTGCGCTTCACCTGGATCACGGTGATACATTTGAGCTCTGCAAATCCTGCATCGACGGCGGATTTACCTCTGTTATGATTGACGCTTCCTCCAAGCCGTTTGAAGAGAACATCGCTCTGACCAGACAGGTTGTGGAATACGCGCATGATCACGGTGTCGTTGTCGAAGCCGAGCTCGGCACCCTCGCCGGCATTGAAGACGAAGTCAACGTTTCCGCGGAGGACAGCTCCTATACCCGTCCGGAAGATGTCCAGGAGTTTGTCGAGCGCACCGGCTGTGACTCTCTCGCAATTGCAATCGGCACGTCTCACGGCGCCTACAAGTTCAAGCCCGGCACGGATCCGAAGCTGAGACTCGATATTCTGGAAGAAGTAGAGAAGCGTCTTCCCGAGTTCCCGATCGTTCTGCATGGTTCTTCTTCCGTTCCTCAGGAATTTGTGAAGATGATCAATGAAAACGGCGGCAACATGCCCGGTGCCATCGGCATTCCTGAGTCCGAACTCAGAAAGGCAGCCAAGATGGCCGTCTGCAAGATTAACATCGACTCTGATCTGCGTCTTGCCATGACCGCCTGCATCCGCAAGTATTTCAATGAACATCCGGATCACTTTGACCCGCGCCAGTATCTTGGACCGGCCAGAGATGCAATCCGCGAGATGGTGAAGCACAAAATCGTTGATGTCCTTGGCTGCGACGGAAAAGCATAACGGAAGGTAGCCCGAAAGGAGGAGGCATCAAGTGAGCCCTGAAAGAAAACGCGCCAAACACAGCGCGGATAAACCCGAAAGTAAGCAGGGCAGCTTTGAGATCGCATTACCGATCCGTATTGGAATAGCATTGGTTCTGGTGATCATTTCTGCGCTGTTCAAAATGCCTGTTCTCGTTCGCACCTTAATATTGATTTTCGCTGCTGTTACAGCGGGATACGACATTTTTCTGTCAGCAGTAGACACAATAGCCGAAAAACAGTTTTTTTCTCCCGGGCTAGTCGTTTTATTTACCGCAGTTCTTGCATTTGTGACCGGTTACGCAATGGAAGCAGCTGTGATGGTAATCATGTTTCAGGCTTCCAAGTATGCGCTTGACTTCACAAAGAAGAAAGCAATCCAATCCGCCAGAAGTCTTGTTGAATATCAGGATGAGGACGTCCGCGGAAGAATCGATGAGATTCTTTCCGCGGAAGACGCGGGGAAGATGAAGCTTCAGAACACCATCGAAAGCAGTGCGGTTTTTGTTCTTCGGATTCTTCTGGCTGTTGCGGTGCTGTACGCATTAGTTGGACCGTTCCTTTCCGGTATCAGCTATCGCGTCTCGATTCACAGAGCTCTGATGATCATGCTGGCTGCATCGCCGGTATCCGTTTGCGTATCGTTTCCGGTTGTTGCTGTCACCGGGCTTTGCTTCAGCGGCCGCAACGGAGTGCTTTTCAACAGCGCGGAAGTCATGGAGCAATCGACGGAGCTGAATGTAGCGCTGTTTGACAAAGCCGGTGTTTTCGCAGAAGAAGCACCGCACGTCATCGGGCTGCAGTCTGACGTCCTGGACAAGAAAACTTTCCTGAATTTCCTTGCACATGCTGTTTACTATTCCGATCAGCCGTTTGCGAAAGCCATTTCCGACTATTATAATCAGGAATACCGTCTCGAGCTGATCAACAACTTCGAGGATATGCCCGGCAGCGGGGTCTCTTTGGAGATCGGTCAGGCGCCAGTGGTACTGGCAACAAAGAGCTATTTCGATTCCATTGAAGTATCTGTGCCTGAGCGCGGCTTGTCCGACGGTATTGCATACTATATGACCGTTGCGGGGCGTTACGTCGGTCGCGTGGTGATTTCTTCCGAAATCAATCAGGAAGCTGAACGATTGGTGGAAGAAATGATTGCCGCAGGAGTTTCCAGAAACATCCTTCTCACCGAGGACGGAAATGAGCAGAGTCAGGCAACTGCGGATGCGCTTCATTTCTCAGAAGTGGTCGGCGAATGCGATATGGACAAGAAGCTTCGTCTGATCAGCGATATCAGTCAGGCCGGACAAAACCAGACGGCGTTCATCTATGCCAACGGAATTGAAGGTCACAGCGCTGCGAATCTGGATATCCGCGTGAGCAGGAAAGGAAAGTACGCAGACGCTATTGTTCTTCCGGAATCCTACCTGAATATTCCCATGGGAATTCAGATTTCACACAGAACAAAAGAACTGATCTCTGAAAACGCAATTTTCGTTTTTGTCATCAAAGCCATCCTGGTTTTCCTCAGTATCATCGGATACAGCAATCTCTGGTTTGTGGTCTTCATCGATACGGTCGCTGCTCTGGCGACTCTGTTGAATGCAATTCGTGTTACGACACCGTCTCTGCTGAAGAAATCCGCACGACCGGAAGAATAAGTGATGGTAAAGAAAAAAGAATCCGACGCAAGTCGGGTTCTTTTTTTTGCTGGTTGACAAATGCTTCAAAAGGGAATATTATAGATCAAAACATGCTTTGGTTCGCATAATATAAATTAAACGAACTTGGGAGGACGCTTTATGAACCTGGATCAGATTACGGATGCACCGGAGATTCTTATGGAGTTTCTGGAATACCATTCCACCGTTCGCGGACATTCGGATCAGACGATTGCCGGATATTATCTGGATTTGAAAATTCTGTTTCGTTTTTTAAAACGGCGTCGAAAGCTCGTAGATCCGTCCGTGCCGTTTTCTGAAATCGATATCACGGATGTTGACCTTGACTTCATTAAACAAATTAAAATTGAAGAGCTCTACCGGTATCAGTCTTTTTCACCGGAAATGATGAATTCTTCCAACGCTCTTTCCGCTGCAAGCCGATGCCGCCGTACATCTTCTGTAAAATCATTCTTTCAGTATCTGACGGTGAAACGTCATCTGCTGGATTACAATGTTTGTCAAGAACTTGACATGCCGAAACGACAGGCTTCCTTGCCGCGTTACCTGGAAGAATCGGAATGTGAAGCCCTGCTCAATGTCTGTGACGGGACATACGGTCTGCGGGATTACTGTATGTTGATGATTCTGCTGAGCTGCGGTCTGCGTGTGTCCGAACTCGTTTCTCTGAATGTTACAGATGTCTATGAAGACCATCTCCGAGTCATCGGCAAAGGCAATAAGGAACGTGTGGTGTTTTTTGCCGATGGCTGTCGTGAAGCAATTGACGATTATCTGTCAATCAGGAATCCGGAGAAAATTGCACCGGAAGATCAAAATGCCCTCTTTATCAGCCGGGATAACCGCAGAATCAGCGTTCGCGGTGTGCAAAAAATGCTGGATAAAAAGCTGAAACTGGCCGGACTGGATGCCAGCCGCTATTCACCGCATAAGCTTCGCCATACTGCTGCGACGCTGATGCTGAAAAACGGGGTCGATACACGAGCGCTCCAGGAAGTTCTCGGTCACAGCAACCTCAATACGACACAGATTTACACACACCTGGACAACGCCGCCCTGCGCGAGGCTGCAATGGCAAACCCGATCGGACATAAGCATCAGCAAAACTGAAGTCTCTTTTGTTTCTTATTCCGGTCATCTGAACTGTTTTTCGGCGTTGTATCTGTGATTAATCTTGCTGCTGCTTTGAAGCGGCCTGGTGATCTCCCTTTCCGAGCACAACCGTGATAGCCTGTCTAACGTTCCTGACCGGAATTAACTGCAGTCCGGGAATCTCTTCGGCCCGTTCCCGTCCGCCGGCAGGAATGATGCAGCGCTTAAATCCAAGCCGTGCAATCTCGGAAAGACGCTGATTCAGCGCACTCACCTGTCTCAGCTCTCCGGAAAGCCCAATTTCCCCGATTGCCGCGAGATCGTCACCAACCGCTCTGTCAAGATAGCTTGAAGCAAGGCTCAGCATTGTGGCCATATCTGCCGCCGGTTCCTCCAAATATAAACCGCCCACAACATTAATATATGTGTCGCAGTTTGCAACCGGGAGTCCGCCGCGCTTCTCAAGCACAGCCAGCAGCATCGCGGAACGGTTATAATCGATTCCGTTGCTTCTGCGGGATGCGTTGTTTCGCGGATTGGCGGTAACAAGAGCCTGAATCTCCGCCAGGATCGGCCGGGTTCCTTCCATGACACATGTGACACAGGTTCCGGAAGCATGTTCCGGTCTGCCTGACAACAGCACTTCAGAGGGATTGTTCACGCATCGCAGGCCGCCGGCCTCCATTTCAAAGACGCCGATTTCATTGGTGGAACCGAAGCGATTCTTCACCGCACGCAGAATACGGAAGCTCGTGTCCTGCTCGCCCTCAAAATATAGAACACAATCGACCATGTGTTCCAATATCTTCGGTCCGGCAATGGTGCCGTCTTTCGTAATATGTCCGATCAGGAAGACCGTCAGGCTTTTCTCTTTTGTGAGGCGCATAATCCGCATGGTGCATTCTCTGATCTGTGTCATGCTGCCCGGGGTCGAAGGAATGGAAGAATCAGAAATGGTCTGAATTGAGTCAATGATCACAATGTCCGGGCTGACAGTTTCGATCGCACTTACGATGCGGTCCAGATCTGTTTCGGCAAATACATAAAGCTGCTCTCCGGATACAATAAGCCGGTCTGCCCGCAGCTTGATCTGCCGTTCACTCTCTTCCCCCGTGATATAGAGTATTTTGGTATCAGACGCCAGTGTCCCGCACATTTGCAGCAGCAAAGTGGATTTACCGATGCCCGGAGCGCCGCCGATCAAATTCAAAGAACCTGCAACGGCGCCGCCTCCAAGTACTCGATTCAATTCCGGAATGCCGGTTGAAAAGCGCAGTTCCTCTGACATTGACAGGTCTTTTAAGCGTTTCGGTCGAATATCCGGATCGGCAGTGCTGATTTGCCGCCCTTTCATCTTCCCGTTTGGCAGTTTCATTTCCATCAGCGTATTCCATGCGCCGCAGGAAGGGCACTTCCCTGCCCAGTTCATTGCTTCTGCTCCACAGTCAGAACAGACATAGATGGTTTTTTCTTTTGCCATTTCAGTGCTCCATCGTGTGAACGGAAGTTCTCAGCTCTTCCAATTCCTGTTTTAAATGATGATAAAAAGTATATTCCGATGATTCTGCTGCGCTCTTCTGTTTAAGACCAAAGAGCTTTTTTTCTATCATTTTCAACTGCCGGTCAATGGCGAGGCAAATATCATCCCCCGCCCGTGAAACAGAACTGCTGCCGACAAGGTATTCCGCATCCGTCATGCGTTTATTTTTTCCCAATACAGCACGAAACATCTGATATACATGCTGATCTTCCTGCACGACTCCTTCCAGATTAATCCGAAACTCATTATGAATCAGCCAGTAGCGTAAGACCTCCGGTCTCGTCATTGGCTGAAGGATCAGACGGTACTGTCCGGAGAATATCCATTCTGCACGATCCAGGATCCCACAGATGGTATCTCCGCCCATCCCGGCGATCAGAATATCAGAGATCTCTTTCGGAGGACACAAGTCCAGCCCGTTGCAAAGCAGAAACCGAATCTTGTTTTCCACTCCGGCAGAATGTGCCGCAGCGCGTGCCGCCTTCAGCGGCCCCTCCGCGATATCGGAAGCAATGATCGTGCCTGAATAACCGGAGCCGGACAGCCGAATGGGAATTTGCCCATGGTCAGTCCCTACGTCAATGACGCCAAGCCCGTCATCCGGAATCATCTCATAGAGCAATTCGAGCCGTTTATTCATCTCAGTTTCTGTGCCTCCTATAGAAAACAGCCGGTAGAAGCCGGCTGTTTCGGTCTTATACGGTCTCGAGGTACTTTTTCAGATACTCAAGAAACTCATCCGGGTCCACCCCGTGTGCCGCGCAGGCCTGCTCGACCGTTTCCCCGCTTGCCATTGCACAGCCGAGACAATGCATTCCAATCTCCTGAAAGACCGGCATCGCCTCCGGACAGTTTTCCACGATTTCACCGATAACGGTATCTCTTGTGATTTCCAAGCTGCTATGCTCCTTTCAGATAAAAAAAGGGCGCATCCCTGCGCCCCTTTCAAATCGTAAGATTAAGCCTGCTCTCTCATTCTCGCGAAGCACTCGCTGCAGTAAACCGGGCGATCAGACTTCGGCTCGAAAGGAACTCTGGCCTCTCCGCCGCAAGCGGCACATACAGCAGTGAAGAACTCCCGGGGACCGCGGGCAGCATTCTTGCGAGCGTCGCGGCATGCCTTGCAGCGCTGCGGCTCATTCTGGAATCCACGCTCTGCATAGAACTCCTGCTCACCGGCGGTGAACACAAATTCTTTTCCACACTCTTTGCAAACTAAGGTCTTGTCTTCGTACATTTCTAATCCTCTCTTTTTGTTTGTGCCCTTCTGGGCTTTTATTTGCGATCAGTTCACACTGAAAACGCCATAATTACATGTCTGTGCGCCAGCATCCCTATCGCCTGACCAGAGAAGACAAAACTCTATGAGGAAACAATGCTGCGTCAAACAGAAACAAAGGAATATAAAAAGCCTTCATCTTCCAATATTCCAAGCCATATTATACAACACATTCATTCAAAGTCAATAGATTTTTTATACATAACACAGACTATTTCTTGAAATATGCTCAAAATTCAAGCTGTTCATCACCTTGAAATACGAGGCCCAGATGTTCATAGGCTTTGCGTGTGACACATCTGCCTCTCGGGGTCCTGGTCATAAAGCCGTTTTGCAAAAGATACGGTTCATATACATCTTCCAGGGTAACCGCTTCCTCGTTGATTGTGGCCGCAAGCGTATCCAGTCCTACCGGCCCGCCTCCGTAGAAATCAATAATGCTTCTCAGCATACGACGGTCAATCGCATCAAGGCCGCAATGATCCACTTCCAGACTCAGGAGCGCAGCGTCTGCAACTTCACGTGTGATGACGCCGTCTGCCCGTACCTGTGCATAATCTCTCACCCGTCTGAGCAGGCGATTTGCAATACGGGGCGTTCCTCTGGAACGGGATGCAATCTCATAAGATCCTTTCGGATCAATCTGCACATTGAGAATGGAGGCGGAACGCTCTACGATCTCCTGCAGTTCTTCCGGGCTGTAAAGCTCCAGCCGAAGTGTTACGCCGAAACGGTCGCGCAAAGGTGCAGTCAGCTGGCCGGAACGCGTGGTAGCACCGATCAGCGTAAAATGCGGCAGATCAAGATGGATCGAATTCGCTGAAGGACCCTTCCCCAGGATAATATCAATGGCAAAATCTTCCATTGCGGGGTACAGGATCTCTTCATAAGCCCGGTTCAGCCGGTGAATCTCATCTACAAACAGGATATCCCCTTCTGACAGATTTGTCAGCAGCGCGACCAAATCGCCCGGCTTCTCAATCGCCGGTCCGGAGGTGATCCGCATGTTGACATTCATTTCATTTGCAATTACCGCGGCAAGCGTGGTCTTGCCAAGACCCGGTGGTCCGTGCAGGAGGACATGATCCAGGGGCTCGTTTCGAAGCTTCGCAGCGCTGATGAATACACTCAGGTTTTCTTTTGCCTTTTTTTGCCCGATGTATTCATTCAGCG
>CAMKEK010000001.1:0-40962 GCA_946411545.1 uncultured Clostridia bacterium | reverse complement strand
AGGAGCTGTTCAACGGCGAGATCGGCGAGCTGCACGGCGTGCGCTTCATCGAGGATACCTTCGCGCCCGTCCTGGGCGTGGTGGGAGAGACCAGCTATAAGAACAAGGCGAACACCGTGACCTACGCCACCTATTTCTTCGGCAAGGACTCTTTCGGCATCATCGATCCGGCCGGCGGCGGTCTGGAGATGATCGTCCACGACAAGGGCGAGATCGGCGGCCCGCTGAACCAGTTCAGCACCATCGGCTATAAGTTCGAGACCAACGGCGCCACCATCCTGTATCAGGAGAGACTGCTGCGCGTGATGAGCTGCAGCAGCTTCAGCGCCACCGACGAGGCAAACGTGTAAACGGCTGCGCCGCAGTTGCTGGGAAGACAAAAAAAGGGGGACGGCCGGAAGGCCGCCCCTCTGCGTGAAAGGAGAACACCATGGCAAAAGAGAAAACCGAGCAGAGCACCGAGGCCCAGACCGTGGAGGAACGGGTGGAGATCTTCGTGCCCAAGGCCAGCGAAAAGGGCAACAATACCCTGTTTATCGGCATCAACGGCAAGGGCTATACCCTGCCCAGGGGCAAGAAGAGCTTGGTGCCCAGAGAAGTGGCGGAGGAGTTCTATCGCAGCCAGGCGGCCGAGGAGCGCCGGGATGCGCAGCAGGACTCCATGAAGACGGATTAACAAGGGCGGGAGACGCTGCGCGCGTGCTCCCGCCTTGGAACAGGAGGACGCATGACCGGACGAGAGATCATTGAGCGGGTGGACGAGCTCTGCCCCAACGACTATGAGGAGGAGCAGAAGCTGCGCTGGCTGTCCAGCCTGGACGGCCAGATCTTCGACGAGGTGATCCGGACTCATGAGGACGCGGAGAGGGACAGCTTTGAACCCTATGAGGACGGGGAGGAGACGCTGCTGGTGCCATGGCCCTACGGGGAGGACCTGTACTGCTGGTATCTGCAGGCCATGATCGCGGCAGAGAACGCGGAGGCGTACAAGTTCCAGCAGCTGAGCGCCCTGTACAACGGGGCGCTGCAGCAGTTCACAGCCCGGTATAACCGGGAGCACCTGCCGAAGGGCGGACGGCGCTTCCGGTTCTGAGGAAGGAGATTAAAATATGCTGAAGCTTCCCAGTATCCCCGTGCAGAGCACAACGCGGGCGATGACCGACGCCTTCTATGGCTATAACCACCGGCTGCGGATCCGGGACGGGGAGTTCTATGACACGGAGAACCTGACCGTGGAGCACTGGCCGCTGCTGGCCAGCCGGAGGAAGCGGGGGCTGGTGCGCACCATCACGAACCCGGGCGGCCTGATCGAGAAGGATGCGCTGTGCACGGTGGAGGACGGCACGCTGTATGTGAGCGGGTACGCCACGCCGGTGACGGGCCTGAGCAGCGGAATCAAGCAGCTGGTTGGCATGGGCGCCTATATCTGCATCTTTCCGGACAAGGTGTATTACAACACCGAGGACAACAGCGACTACGGCAGCATGGAGGCCGACTGGAGCTTCAGCGGCAGCGTGAGCTATGCGCCGTGCAACGTGGACGGCGTGGAGTATGAGCGGGCCACAGTCTCCGGCGCGGAGCCAGAGAACCCGGACAACGGGGATCTGTGGGTGGACACCAGCGGGGACGTCCATGTGCTGCTGCAGTGGAGCGAGAGCAGCGCCATGTGGGTGGAAATCCCCACGGTGTACACGAAGATCAGCTTCACCAGCCAGGGACAGATCCCGGCGGCCTTTAAGCGCTACGACGGCGTGGAGCTGTCCGGCTGCTATTTCAGCGAGCTGGACGGCAGCAAGATCCTCTACGGCGTGGGCGGCGAGGCGGAGACCACAGCGGACTATATCGTGGTGGTGGGCCTGACGGACAACGCCTTTACCGACGAGAGCGGGAGCATCCGCATCACAAGGAAGCTGCCGCAGATGGACTTCGTGGTGGAATGCCAGAACCGGCTGTGGGGCTGCTTCTACGGCTTTGACGGGGAGAAGACCGTCAACGAGATCTATTGCTCCGCGCTGGGGGACTTCAAGAACTGGCGGCAGTACCTGGGACTGAGCACCGACTCCTGGGCCGGCAGCGTGGGATCGGACGGCCAGTGGACGGGGGCGGTGACCTATCTGGGGCACCCCACCTTCTTCAAGGAGAACCGGATCCACATGGTGACGGTGAGCGCCCAGGGAGCGCACAGCCTGGACGAGACGGTGTGCCGGGGCGTGCAGAAGGGCAGCCACAAGAGCCTGCAGGTTGTGGGGGAGACCCTGTACTACAAGGGCCGCAGCGGCGTGTTCGCCTGGCAGGGAGGCTTCCCCACCTGCGTGAGCGACGCACTGGGCGAGGAGCTGTACTATGACGCGGCGGCGGGCGCCTTCGGAGAGCGGTACTACATCTCCATGCGCGGCGCCGACGGGGTGTGGCAGTTCTTCGTCTACAGCATCAAGAAGGGCCTGTGGATCCGGGAGGACCATCTGCAGGCAACGGACTTCTGCGCCTGCGACGATGAGCTGTACTGCCTGGACGTAAGCGGGCGTCTGCTGGCCCTGAACGGCACGGACGGCGAGGCGGAGACCACGCTGAGCTGGATGGCGGAGAGCGGGATCCTGTACTATGAGTACCCGGACCACAAGTACGTCAGCCGCTACAACATCCGGCTGCGGATGGAGGAGGGCGCGCAGGTACATGTGTATCTGCAGTACGATTCCGAGGGGCCCTGGCGGCTGAGCGGGACGATCCGCAGCAAGGGCACCGGCACCGTGACCCTGCCGATCCGGCCGAGACGCTGCGACCATCTGAAGCTGCGGCTGGAGGGCCAGGGCGAGGTGCGCATCTTCTCCATCGCCAGAATTCTGGAGGTGGGCTCTGATGTATGAGTTACCGCCGATCCTGAGCGGGAGCGAGGCCCAGCAGATCGCGGCGCTTCGTGCCTATCTGGTGCGCATCGCCCGGATGAACGGAGGCGGCGAGGGTGAAACGCTGCCTGCAGCCCAGAGCAGCGCCATGCAGCAGAGTGGGACGAGCCGCAGCAAGGGCAGCGGCGAGACGGCCACCATGGAGGATATCGAGCGGCTGCGTGCAAGCGCCGCGCGGCAGCGGGACCTGATCCTGAAGACGACCGCAGAGACCATCCTGGAGAACGTGGAAATGATCCGGGAAATCCTGCGCAGCGATTATGTGGCGGCATCAGACTTCGGCACATACCGGGAGAGCGCACGGCTGGAGATGGAGGCCACGGCCAAGGCAGTGGTGGAGCAGTTCGATATGCTCACCAGCGTGGAGGCCGGGAACACCTATACAGGAGGCGTGCGGCAGGCGGTGGAGCAGCTGCACGGCGAGATCCGCAGGGGCTTCCTGACGGATCCGGAGACGGGCGAGTACATCTTCGGCATCGCGGTGGCAGAGAAGCTGAACTTCGGCGCCGCTACCCAGGAGAAGGGCGGCCTGCAATACTATGAGCTGGCAGGGAACCAGACCTTCGGCCTGTATACCGCAAAGGGCTGGCAATTCTGGATCGACGGGCAGAAGGTGGGCTGGTTCGCGTCCAACGACAGCTCGCTGCACGCGGCGAGACTGATCACGGAGAGCAGCCTGCAGCTGGGAGACGGCTGGGAGATGACCGCGACGGGTGGATTGGGCATCCGGTACATAGGAGGCTAAGAGATGGCGACAGCAAGCGTAACGCCCTATTACAACGGCGGCAGCGGCCTTGTGGGCTATGTGGGCGGCGCCAAGACGGCGAGATTCAAATTCACCACGCCGGCAACCGGCGCCACAAGCCTGAGCTTCCGGACAAAGAATTTTGACAACATGACGCCGGATGACGCCTCCACCTGGGCAACGGCCGGGATCTTCCGCTTTATTATCAGCACCAGCGCCACGGCATACAATGGGTATTGCGGCACGGCGGGCAAGGCCTGCGGCGCGCAGACCGGGACGGCGCTGTCCGGCAGCATCAGCCAGAACCTGCTGCCCAACACCACCTATTACCTGTTCATCTTCCCAGGATCCCCCAGCTATTGCGAATGGTACATCAATGGCCTGACAGGCAACGCGGTGACCCTGAGCGGCACCTATGCCGTCGCCTCCACCGTGACGGCGGAGGACGGATACTTCGGGGATACGATCCCAATCCGCCTGACACGGGCAACAACGACGGTGACCCACACGGTGAGTGTCAGCTGTGCGGGCGTGACGACGCAGCTGCTGGCCCAGACAGACGAGTGGCCGGAGAACGGCCTGCTGGAATGGATGCCGACGGTGCCCACCTATGCGCCGCTGATCACCAACGCGGCCAGCGCGGAGGCCACGGTCACCGTGGAGACCTTCAACGGCAGCACCAGCTACGGAACCAGCAGCACCACCATCCGGGTGCGTTTCCGGGAGGAAGACGTGAAACCGCAGCCGGCAGCGGGCTGGGCGACAGTCAGCGCCTATAACGGAGCGAGCGGGGATCCGGCTTATGGGCTGAGCGGCTTTATCCAGGGATACAGCAGGGCGGAGGCCAGCTTCGACGCCAGCAAGATCACGCTTGTGAGCGGGGCCACGATTGCAGGATACCGCTTTGAGGCGCTGGGGGAGACGGTGACGGAGAGCCCGTACCGCAGCGGCGTGCTGGCAGACGGGGCAACCGTCGTGTGTACCGTCATCGACAGCAGAGGCTTTTCCGCGGCGGAGAACTTTGCCGTGACAGTCCTGCCGTACCGGCTGCCAACGGTCAGCGGAAACGTGAGCCGGTACAACAGCGACCAGAGCGGCCTGCCGGAGGACGGGAACGGGCTGAGCATCCACGCGACGGCCACCATGGCGGCGCTGGGCGGACAGAACCAGGTGAGCGTGCGGTACTGGACGAGACCCATGAGCGGGTCCTACAGCGGCGCAGGGGAGGCCCTGACCATCCAGAGCACCCAGGGAGAGACGGCGGAGACGGAGACGCGGATCCTCTCCAGCGGCTTCTCTCCGGACACCAGCTGGGAGGTCCGGCTGCGGGTAACGGACAGCCTGGGCAACAGCGCGGAGACGCTGATCAAGCTGCCGACCAGACAGTGGGCCATGAAGTTCCGGGCCGACGGGCAGGGCGTGGCCTTCGGCAAGGCGCCGGAGTACGGAAACGCGCTGGAGCTTCCGGCAGGGTGGACGCTGATGATCGGACAGCGGACGCTGATTGATCTCATCTACCCAATCGGAAGTATCTACATGAGCACCAACAACGTGAGCCCGGCGGGCTATCTGGGCGGAACCTGGGAGCGGGTGGAAGGAAAGTTCCTGCTGGCGGCGACGGTTACAACGACCGACTATCCTGCGGGCAGCACCGGGGGCGAGGCGGAGCACACACTGACTCGGGCGGAGCTGCCGGCAGAGAACATCCCGGTGGGCGATCTCGCCCACGACGGCAGCGGCGCTCTGGACAACGAGTTCGGCATGTGGCAGTCCAACGCCGCCACCGGCTCCAGCGGCTGGTGGCTGGCGGCGCGAAACGGCGGCGGTACCCCAACAAAGGACGTCACAACGGCCCCGCTGGGCAGCGGACAGGCCCACAACAACATGCCGCCCTATCTGGCGGTGTACGTTTGGAAGCGGACGGCATAAGGAGGACAACATGATCAAATGCAATGTTTCCAATACGGCGATTACAATTGCCGAGAGCGAGCGCCTGACGGCGGGCCGGGTTGGCCTGGAATGCCAGTTCACCTTCTCCAGCGAGTGGGATGGGCTTGCCAAGGTCGCCTATTTCCTGGGCAGCACCACCAGCGGCGTGGTGATCACGGAGGACACGGTGACGGTCCCGGCCGGGCCTCTGGCCGAAGCGGGATACAAGTTCTATGTGGGCGTGGTCGGCAAGAACGCTGCCGGCGACGTGGTCATCCCCACGCTGTGGGCGAAGGTCGGGAAGATCCAGCGCAGCGCGGCGGAGGGCGACGAGAGCCAGCCGGAGCCTGATCCGGACGTGGTGGCCCAGATTCAGCTGATGGCCATGGACGCGGTGGAGAAGGCCACCTATGCAAAGGGCGTCATCGACGACAACCTGGAGGCCATCACCGAGGCCGGGGAAACCCAGACGGCGGCGATCCAGGCGGAGAGCGCCACCCAGCAGGAGGCCATTGCGGAAGCGGCAGCTGCGGCGAGGGCCTCGATCCCGGAAGACTACACGACTCTGAGCGATAACGTCAGCAACCTAAAGAGCGCCTTTGGTCCTGCCCTCGACGGTTGCTTTGTGGATGTGGCAAACGACAAATTTGGGCACGGAAACTACGGCGGCGTCCAATACAGCATCATCGGGAACACGGTGGAATTTAACGGCACCGGGACAGCAAACGTTCGCTTTAAGATGTCCGGCGCGGCTTTTGACAGAAACACATCGGTGCAAGCTGCATGGCGTGAGGAACAGATCGGCCTGATTGAGGGGCACGAATATGTCATGTGCGCCGAAATCATTTCCGGCACCGGCTGGGCGAATTTCGTAATTTATACGGCAGCTGGGACGGGCGAGTCAATCTCGGTTGACAGCAGCGTTGTGGCCGCGCATGAATTCGTTTACGGCAATAAATTTACCGCCTCCAGCGACAACGCCAGGTGCCTCACAGCCTACTCGCGAAAAAACGCCGTTTACAGCGACTTCGTTGTGAGATTCAGCTTTCTCGATGTGACAAAGGCGAAGGAACTGCTCTGGGACAAGGTCGGCCTGCATGATGCGAGCGTTGACGGTATCATTCAACTGATGCAGAATCGGAACGCGGCGTCCGGGATGGTGGATTTCAATGTCACAAACGGGTCTGTGACATATGGCGACTTGACCGTGACCGCACAGGGAAATCGCTTTGTCCTGAACGGCTCCGCCAGTGCGAACGTGCGCGTCAAAATAACAAACGGGCTCGCCGCAACAAACGGCGTCCCGAGCAACTGGCTCGAAGAGAGCCTGCCTGTGCTTGACTCAACTCATGACTACATTATTGCCGTTTCCAAGCTTTCCGGCAGCGTTGATGCCAATCGGCTGGTCAGAGTCGGCTGCTACGACAAGACCGGCGCAGGGGGGGATCAGGTTGCGTACATCGTGACGGAAAACGGCTTCAGCACAGGAGTGTCTTATTCCGGTGTCATAACAAACGCTGAGGATTTAGCCTGCCTTATCCTTTATTTCCCCTCCGGCGCCTCTGTTACCAATGTGGTCGTGCAGGTGGATTTAATTGACGTCACCGTTCTCAAATCGCTTCTTGAAATAACGGAAACTGCGAAGCAGCCGCTGCACGATTACTATTTCGACAACGACTATATCGGCGGACGCCTGAACGACATCATCGAGCTGAGAGCGGGAGCCAGTATCCACAACGCGAGCTTCCTGTGGTTTACCGATCCGCATTATTACCGGCCTGCCGGGGGAACCGTAGAAAACGGATTCCAGTCGGTGGAAATCGCGAGCTATCTGAAAAACACCCTGAACAACCGGATGGTGATCTGTGGCGGCGACCTGCTCCGAGGGACGATCTCGAAAGCCCTTTGCCGGGAGAATCTGATTAAAACCAGAGAATACATGGACAAAATCTACGACGATCTGTACATGTGCCTGGGCAATCATGAGTACAACAATCCCGGAGATACAACCTCTCAGGAAGTAAACGAGCTGCATTCGCCCGAACTTTATGAGATGCTCTGCAAAAATCAGGAGCTGGTGTTCGATTCCATGAGCAGTAAAGCGGATTATACGTTCCGAAACGCGGCACAGAAAACAAAGTTTTACGTTCTTGGCTGCGACAATTCCGCATCGCTGTTCCCGGAAAGCATCACTTGGCTCGCCGATGAGATGACGAGGGTTGAAGATGGCTACCACGTTATCATCGTTTCCCACATCGGGCTGACGTATGGGAACGATGGGACGGACCAGATCAATTCCAAATTTTATGAAGTGCGCGACATCATTGATGCTGTCAACGGCAGAGGGACTTACAGCTATAACGGGACGGAATATAGCTATGCGAGTCTGAACTGCGAGGTGGTATGCGCTCTGACCGGCCATGTCCACTACGACGGCAACGCCCTGACTCCCGGCGGGACCCCTGTAATTTCAACGACCTGTGACCGGGCTTTTCTGGGCTCGGATGGGGACGAATGCATCCGAGAGGTGCGGAAAATCGGCACGATCGGGGAACAGGCCCTTGACTATGTCCTGATTGATTTTGACGCTCACACAATCGACCTTATCCGGCTGGGCGGCAGCACAAACGGAGCCTCCTACGACGCGGAAACCGGGAAAGTCTACGATACGGAGGTCGGAACAGGCACGGAGTTCACGGGCGCTGAATGGGTGGAATATAGCCCGTATAAAGACAGGCACTTCTCATACACGGGACACTTAACCACGACATAAAATGCACTTTAAGTTAAGATCGGGGCGGCTCGAAACCGCCCCGGAGAGGGGATGAATTATGACCATTGACGAGGCGAAGGCCAAGCTTGTGTCCTGGTGCAATTCACAGGTGGGCATCCGTGAAGGGCCCAACAACTGGAACCCGTTCGCGGAGAAGCTGGACAAGATCGACAACCTGACCTGGGGGCCGAAGCAGAACCAGCCCTGGTGCGGAGAGTTTGTGCTGGCAGGCTTCGTGGAGTGCTTCGGCGTGGATCTGGCGCTGGAGCTGCAGTGCTCTTCCAGGCCTACGTCCATCCCGCTGTGCAGTGCCGGGGCGGACAACTTCAAGCAGGCCGGGCGCTGGTTCGTCTCCCCACAGGTGGGGGACGTGGTGTTCTTCCTGGTGAACGGGGCCATTAACCATACGGGGATCGTGACTGCTGTCGGATCGGGGAGCGTCACCAGCGTGGAGGGAAACAGCGGCGACATGGTGGCGCGGAACACGGTGCCCCTCAATTCGCCGCGCCTGGCAGGGTTCGGGCGGCCCCGGTGGGAGGTCGTGGAGAAAGTGGAGGATAAGCCGGAGCCGGTGGAGACTGTGCAGGATGAGACGGAGGCGCCGGCGGAAGATCAGACTCAGACCGTGCAGCTGCCGGTCCTGAAAGAAGGAGACGAAAGCGAGGCGGTCCGCAACGCCCAGCGGATGCTGATTGCCCGGGGCTTCCGCTGCGGAGGATCCTGGTCGTGGGTGTACCAGCGAGAGCTCCCCGACGGGGAGTTCGGGCCCAAAACGCAGGAGGCCGTGAGGAACTTCCAGGACGGTGAAGGGATCCCGGCTACCGGGGAGATCGACAGCGCAACCTGGGCAGCGCTGATCTGCAACTGAGAGGGGAGGAGAGTGTCATGCAGATTACATTGAGCTGGCAATCCGTTGTGACGGCGGCTGCGATTATCGGCGCGGTCGTGGCGGTGGTCAGCTATCTGCGCAAGCTGTTCGGATGGTTCGAGCGGCAGGAGAAGCAGGACGAGAAAATCAACAGCATCATGGAAGAGCAGACATTGCTGACGTATGGAACTTTGGCATGCCTGAAGGGCTTGAAGGAGCAGGGCTGCAACGGGCCGGTGACGGAGGCCATTGACAAAATTGAGAAGCATCTGAACAAAGCTGCACATGATCAGCACGACTGAAAGGAGAAGAGAACATGAAGAAGATTGACTGGTTGAACATCCTGGAGCGGGCCGCGTGGACTTTCGTGGAGGGCTTCCTGGTGGCGCTGCCTGCCACGTTTTCTGCCGGCATGGATGGCGCAGCCTGGAAGAGCGCCCTGGTGGGCGCTGCCATGGCGGGACTGTCTGCAGTGAAGACTCTGATCATCGAAATCTGCAAGGAACAGAAACCTGAAAATCTTTAGAAAAATGGTAATGAATCTGCCAACGAAGCAAAAAATGCTGATAAATAGCGGCGGATAGGTGGATTGGTTTGGGTTCGAGTCCCACCACCGGCACCAGTGAAAAGGACGCTGAAAAGTTCTGAAAAACTTTTCGGCGTCCTGTTTTTCTGCATATTTCAATAAAAATAGTTTTTGAAGGTGCGCGGCACGGGCATGGTCATTACCACAGAATATGCCATGTAAAACACACATTTCCGGGTCAAAAACACACTCAATCGGCAATGAAAATGGTAACGGATGCGAAGAGAACGGAGGTGGTTTCCCGCCTCCGCTTTCTTTTTGCCTATTTATTTTCCGCTGCGGAGGAAGATGTGTAGAAGTCGATCATGCGCTGGACATCCGCGTCGGCATCCTGGGCGGCGAGATGGGTGTAGATATCGTGGACCGTTTTGGAGTTTGACCAGCCGCCCTCCCGCATGGTGGTGGCTTCGCTCCATTTGAGGTGGTAGGCCAGGGAGGCGAAGGAGTGCCGCAGGCCATGGCAGCCGACCTCCGGGAGACCGATGCGGCGGCAGAGCCGGTTGACCTGGGCGTAGGTGGTGTTGGGCTTTGTGGTGACGAGCTTCCCCTCCATGCTCTCCAGCAGCGTGGCCAGGCGCGGGATCACAATGTGGGTGATGCGCTGGGAGCTGCGGGTCTTGTTGGTGTCCTTGTCCACGAGGAGGCCGGCGTCATTATAGACGGAGGCGCCGTTGACGTGGATCAGGTTCTTCTTCAGGTCAATGTCGGCGGAAGTCAGGTGCAGGAGCTCAGAGCGGCGGAGACCGTTGAGCGCCAGGAGAGCCGCCACCTCGAAGGTCTGCCCCTCCACGGCTTTCAGAAAGACCTGGATCTGACTGTAGTCCAACCAGGGACGCTGGGAGTGGGACACCTGGGAGAGGTTAACCGTCGGCACCGGGGCCTTGGCATAGCGGAGGGAGGCGGTGACCAGACGCCAGACGTTCTGGAGCGTCTTGGGCGCGATGTCCTCGGCCTCCGCGCTGACCATCTTCTGCCAGGGAATGGAGGCAATCCCCGTGCCCATATAGGCCTGGAGCCGGTGCTTCCGGTAGCTCTTGTAGCCCTTCACGGTGGAGGGACTGAGGACCGGGGTATTGTCCCGGATGTAATTGTCTATGGCGGCGCCGAGGGTGATCTTCGGCAAAGTGTTCTTCCGTTCGATCAGCTCCAGCTTGGCGGCGCGGGCCTTGGTATAATACTCCGCCTCGGTGGGAGCGGAGACGGGGACACGCTCGCCGGATACGGTGACGCGGCCGAACCAGGTGCCGGAGGGCAGCTGCCGGGGCGGCGGAACCTTGACCTCCGTCTTGTCCGAATCCTGCTTCTTTCCGCACCAGGGGCAGAAGCGGCTGTGAGCCGGGAGATCTTCGGCCTTGCAGTATTTACATTTCATGGCAGACCTCCTTCCGGATTTGAGAGGCCGCCCCGATCTACTCGGAGCGGCCAGCGTTTATGGTTCTGTTTTGATTTCGTTGAGAAGCATCTTTAAGGCTTCCAGTCCGGTCTTCGTCAGGACGATATCGGCAATGGGATCTGTTGTGAGTTCTTTAATGCTTCCATCCGGGTTGTAAACCGGGTGCTGCTGGCCAAATGAAATCAGATACTCGTTAACGCCGGGGTTTGCTGAATAACTGAAAGAATTGGAATACATGTACATAAGAAGCCTCCCTTACATTTCCAACAGCTCCTGCTCCGTCTCGGTGGATGTTGCCGTCGGAGGATCAGGTCTGTATGCATTTGTGGACCAGCCAGTGGTGCAATTCAAGCGAACTATATTGCTGTTCCCGACAGGATAAGGAATGGGTGAAGAGGGAACAATGGGGGACTGCATTTTGAGGCCGAGGGCAGAGGAGATTTCAACCAGCGTGGAGAGCGTGAAGTTTGTTTCGCCTTTCTCCCAACGGGAAACGAGCCCCTGGGTGACGCCCAGCCTGGCAGCCAACTCTTTCTGGCTCAGCCCAAGCTTCTGCCGCTGCATGGCTATCTCGGCGGCAATCTGACCCTGAAGAACAGAAAGCTGAAATTCTTCTGTGCTTAAGCTGTCAGAGAGCGCACTGAGAAGTGCCTCTAAGTTATTCTGTTTCATGATCAAATTCCTTTCTCATTTCAGCAAGCCGCAGCTGCGCAATTGGTATACGAGTGGAATAATCTGTTTTGGATTTCCCTGCTCTCTCATGGAAGGCGAGAAGAAGAGCAGGCTGCCCATTGGGCAGGAAGCCATAAAGGATGCGGATGTTAAAGCCCTTGCCGGACAGGTGCATGCTGTAGAGCCCACCGCCAAGAGGCTCAAACTCTCTCATCACGGTCGCCTGGATGCCCAAGGAAGCCAGACTCTGAAGCCGGGAGACGAAGAGCGCAAGAAATTTCGCTTCAAAGCCTGACCCGGCGACAAGCGGGAGCAATTCATCCAGTAAAACCGAATGGCATAAGATGTTGTTCAGGAGGGCCAACAGGCGGGCCATAACATCTTTCTTGTTCATAGCATTCCTCTCTAATGACATATTATTATGAAAGAGTAATAAAAGTCAAGAAATTTCCGGAGGAAATTACTTAAAAATAATATGCTCGTGAGCGGGAGCGGAGATCAGAGGTTGCGCATGAAGCCGACGGCTATGCCTTCTATGGTGGCGCGGGACATTTCCGGGCCGATGAGGACGATGGGCTCGTAGGCGGGGTTCTCCGCCTGGAGGACCAGCCGGTCGGGATAGCGATAGCAGCGCTTGAGGGTGGCCTCGTCGTCGATGCGAACGGCGGCGATCTGACCGTTTTCCACCTGGGGCACCTTGCGGATGGCCACCAGGTCGCCGTCCAGGATGCGGGGGGCCATGGAGTCGCCGCGGCAGAGGAGGGCGAAGTCGGCATGCCAGTGGAGGGGCGTGGGGAGATAGCGGGAGATGTTCTCCTCCGCCAGGATGGGCGTGCCGCAGGCGATGTCCCCGATGAGGGGCGTGGCAGCGGCCATGGCCGGCATGGCCTGGAAGCCGGGCGGCGGCGCGGGGGAGTCCTCAGTATCCCAGCCCATCAGATAGGCGGGCGTGGTACTGAGAATCCGAGCGATCGGCGCGAGTATGTTGCCGGGCATTTTTTCTATATCACCTTTTTCATAGCGGTATATGGTCGCAGGAGAAACACCAAGCTTCTCCGCAACGTATTCGGCGGAAAGGCCCAGCTCTTTTCGCCTCAATTTCATACGATCTCCTGTGGTCATATAATCACCTCAGACTGAATGTATCACGAATGTTGCAAAAATGCAATAATTAAATTCGCAAAAATGCAATTTTACTCTTGACAGATAGGAGTGGCTATGCTATTTTAAAATCGAACTTGCAAAAATGCGAGAAAGGAGAGAGAACCATGCAGGTTGATGTGAACGCACTCCGGAAGAGCATTTCTGACAGGGGTATGACACAGGAAGCGGTCGCCAGGGCGATCGGCGTAGACAATAGCACCTTTATCCGCAAGATGAAGTGCGACGGGCTGAGCTTTTCCATTGGGCAGATGCATAAGCTCGTTGAGGTTTTGTCTATTCCGAAGGCACAGGCGACCGATATTTTTTTACACGAGAACTCGCAGAAATGCGAGTAAGTTACTCTGCAGGCAGAGCAACACGGGTGAACACGATTTGTCCTTGACAAATCGTGATGCGTGTTCAGGAAGGGGGTACGGGAATGAAGCTATTTCGCAATCCAATGGTCGAGTATGCGGAGGAGCTGCTCCAGCAGGCCCGCGCGGCAAGTGAGGAAATCGAGCAGGAGACCGAATATGAGCCCGCAGAGAGAGCCAAAGGCCGCTACCGCGTAATCATGGCGGAACTGCTTGCGACTACGATGATCGGCCTGTGCGGCCTGCGCACGGTGGCGTTCAGCTTCGTCGGCACGCTGTTCGGCCTTCTGCTGAGTCTGCTGATCGCGGTGCTCCTGCATGCGTAGGAACATCAGACGGCCCTCTGGCGTTATGGCGCAGGAGAAATTCGCACCATCGCCCACGCGGAGCAAATGCTCCCGGGCAAGCTCCAGGGCCAGCTGACGGACGGCCAGCATATCGAGGGGCAGGGCGGCACAGAGATCGTTCAGCGTAAAGCGGTGCTGCCGGTTTGCGTACTGCAGGAGCAGGAAATTGATTTCAGAATCCATATCGAAGGACGCCATGACAATCACTCCTTTCGGGAGCGATTGTATCACAGGAGAAGGAAGCAAGGCAAGGAAGGAGGTACGGGAATGCCGAGGACGAAGCTGGGCGAGAAGTATAAGAAGACGGCGCCGCCGCTGGACGAGGCCTGGGGATTGGTGCTGTGCAGGATGAAGCAGCTGGGGATGGACCAGAAGGAGCTGGCGGAGAAGACGGGGCTGGGCTATGACACGATCCGGCACACGATCAACACGCCGCCGCTGAGCTGGAGCCCGGCGGCGCGGGAGAAGATCCTGGCGGCGCTGTCGCTGGAGGCGAAGCTGGTAATCCGGGACGCGGGCGGATGAGAGGCGGCTGCGGCCGCAGTTGTTAGTGCTTAGTGCTTAGAGGACGAAAGGAGTACAGGGAATGCCGAAGAAGATCAACATGCCGAAGGACGGGCGGCTGCTGCCCACGGAGGGACAGGAGCAGGCCACGCTGTTTCACTGGTGCGAGATGAAGAGCTTTGTGTATCCGGAGCTGCGGCTGCTGTTCCACATCCCCAACGGGGGCGGACGGAGCAAGGCGGAGGCCGGACGCTTCAAGATGGAGGGCGTGAAGGCCGGGGTGCCGGATCTGTTCCTGCCGGCGCCCAGGGGACCGTGGCACGGGCTGTTCATCGAGATGAAGCGGATGGACGGCGGCCGGGTGAGCCAGAGCCAGAAGGACTGGCTGGAGAGTCTGGAGCGGCAGGGCTACCGGGCGGTGGTATGCCAGGGATGGCAGGACGCGGCGGAAGTGATCGAGGGATATCTGCGGAGCGGGGATGAGCAGTTCGTGCAGGTTCCCGTGCACCCTACACGCTAGAGGGGGAAGAACAGGCGGGCCGCCGAGGGCATCACGACGCGCGGGGAGCGTGCGACGTTCCAGGCTCTGCCCGGCCCCTACGGACAGAAATGGAAAGAACAGAAAGGAGTACAGGGAATGAAAACGGTGGGAATGCTTACGAAGATGGACCAGGCGGAGCGGCTGGTGATGGCGGCGAGCGCGCTGTGCGGCTATCCCCTGGAGGAGGAATGGGAGCTGCTGGGGCGCTGCCTGGAGAGAGCGGGATACGGATTCGACGCGGCGGTGCGGGAATTCGTGATGATCCACATCGGGGATCTGGCGCCGCTGGAGGGCATGAGCCTGCGGGGCTGGGACCGGTGCAGGGAGCTGCTGATGCTGCGGCAGTGGAAGAACGGCCCCTCTCCGTCACTTCGTGACACCTCTCCCCGGCGCGGGGAGGGGCAAGAGGACAATGCGCAGCGGGAGGCGGAGACGGCATGAACGAGGGGAAATGCAGCCGGGACTGCCTGTACTGCAACCGGAGCCGGCATGTGTTTCTGTCCTTCCACGGGTGCAATTACGCGGCCGAGACGGGGAAGAGCCGGGTGGCCGCGGTGTACCGCCTTCTGGGCGTGAACCGGCTGACGAAGGCGGCCAAGCGGATGCTGGAGCCGGAGAACTGCCCCTGCTACCGCTGGGACGGGAAGAAGAAACGGAAGCGGAAGGCGAAGCCCCTGAGCTTTCAGAGGCGGGGGCCGGATCCCATAGTGATGAAGAAGCTGTGGCAGGCGGGAATGAATGACCGGGAGATCGCCCGGGAGGTGAAGGCTTCGGAATATGTGGTGGGCGACTGGCGGCGGAAGCAGGGGCTGCCGGTGAACCGGAAGCCGAAGCCGATTTACGACTGGGACAAGGCCGAGGAGCTTTACAAGCAGGGCCGGACGGACAAGGAGATCGCGGCGGCGCTGGGCTGCAGCGAGCAGTCCGTCTGGAACTGGCGGAACCGGAAGGGGATCGTGAGCAACCAGTTCAAGGCGCTGAAGCGGATCGACTATCAGAAGGCGATGGCGCTGTACATGGAGGGGCTGAACGACGGCCAGATCGCGGAGCGGGTGGGCGCTCACAAGGAGACCATCCTGCGCTGGCGGGAGAAGGAAGGCCTGCCGCCGAACACGGAGCGGGGAGGACAGCGACGGAAGGGAGAGCGAGCGGATGCGAAGTGACACCTCATCAGTCAGCGCAGCGAGGTGCGACGGGTGCGGCTTTTTGGCTTATGAGGAGGCGGTGAACCGCTATGACGTGCAGCGGGCCGTGTGTATGGATCCGGACAAGCCCGCCAGCGGGAAGCGGCGGACGGTGGCGGTGAGCAGCGTGGGAAAGCCCAGAGGGATCCCGAGACCGGCATGGTGCAAGAGGCCGTGAGTGCGTGGAAAAGGGCGCAAAAAAACCGCCCCCGGATGCGTTCACATCCGGGAGCGGAAAAGAGGTACAGGGTTGGGAATGAGGGCCCTGTGTGCTGATTATAGCATGCAGGGCGGAGTTTAACAAGGAGGTATTCAGTGAGCAGCTGTGAGGAAGCCGCTGAGAAGCTGCGGCGGGAATGCGGGGCCGGGAAGTTCGGCCAGAAGGAAGAGGCCATGAAGGAGGCGGTGCTGGCAGCGCTGACGGAGTTCTGCCGCCAAAGCGATCGCTTTTGCCGGAAGGTTCTGGAGGGCCGGAGCTTTGAGGAATGTATGAAGACAGTGGCCAAGGGCGTGGGCGGAAGCATCAGCGACCTTGAGGCCTTCAAGCGAGCTGTACGGTATTACTGGAAGGGCGCGGACGTGCGCTTCCGGATGGAGATCACAGAGGGGAACGTCAACGAAGAGGACGGGCCGTCGAGGACGCCGGCCCCTACAGGAGAAGGCCCTGCGGAGGCGACGAAGATCTTCGATCTGGAGGACTTCCTGTGAGAGGCGAGAAGAAACTGGCGGCGCTGCCGCCCCTGCCGTGCCCGGAGCTTGCCCAGCGAGCTCCGGAGGGGCGAAAGAAATGGCTGCGCTTTCGGGCTCAGATTGAGGAGCTGGGGGGCGAGCGCATCCTGGGAGTAACGGTATACGACGGGCATGACCGGCCGCTGCGGCGCTGGTGGCAGAACGGGGATCAGTACGGATATCAGTGCTTCCAGGTAGAGAGCTACAGCTATTCGGGCAGGAAGAGAGAGCCGGGCCGACTGTACGATTACGGAGCGGACAACGATTATGGATACCGGTTCTGGACTCAGTGCGAGGCGCTGTATGGCCTGAGCTGGGACGAGCGGGCCGTGACAGACTTCTGCGGCGGAGAGGCGGGAGAGAATCCGGGGGAGACCCTGGCGGCTTTCCACAGAGACATCCGGGAGAGGAGACTGAAAGAGAAGCACGAGCGGCAGCGGCAGGCGATCCTGGAGGATTTCCAGGGGATCGAGGAGCTGGGAGAAGAGTTTAAACGCTGGTGCATCGAGGGACCGCTGCGGAAGTACCGATATCTTTTCTATGAATACACAGGGAGAAAAGAGCAGCGGGCCTGGTGCAGCCATTGCGGAGAGGCGGCGCTTTACCCGGACGCCAGAGAGTACGAGCGGGGAAGATGCCTGCGCTGCGGGACGGAAGCGGAATTCCGGAGCCGGAAGAAGCTGGAGCGATCCCATGGAATGCTGAAGCGGGAATGGACAGCCAAGATCGAGGATCGTGGGAACGAGATCCTGGTCCGGGGCGTCACGGCGGCACTGAGCATAGAGGCCACGGCAGCCGGCGGCGTGAAGCGGGAGCTGATCCTGTGGGAAAGCTATCGGGGCTTTTCCAATCCGGCAACAGGCGAAGGACGGGAAAGCTACGACAAAGGAACAGGCTGCTGGGCGGTGGAGGTGGACGGCTTTCACCGGGAGCAGCAGTATTACAGCATGAGCGTGAGCTGGATCGCTCCGACGGGGCTGAAGCAGATCCGGGAGAGACTTGGCCTGCGTGCACCACTTGAGACGCTGGCGGAGCAGGGACTGAGGGGGAGACCCGGGGCAATCTTCCGCACGGCAGCAGAGATTCCGGAGACGGAATACCTGATCAAAGGAAGACTGTACCGGCTGGCGGAAGAGCTGCTGCTGGACAGCAGACGGATCCAGGCACGGCTGCAGCCAGGCCAGACAGCCGCAGAACGGCTGGGGGTGTCGGCGGAGAGTCTGGAGCTTTTACGCAGGGTGAACGGCGGAAGCGGAACCCTGTACGGGCTGCGAACGCTGGCCATGATGGACATCCGGCCGAAGGAGGACGAAGTACGGGACATGGCGGAGCTGGGCCTGGGCGAGGAAGTGCTTGCTCTGATGCAGGTTCTGGAGAGCGTGAGTCTGCGGAAAGCCCTCAACTATATCCGCAGGCAGATGAAGGATGCCAGGCTGGAGAGCGGAGACGCTGCGGCGCGGCTTTGGCGGGACTATCTGACCATGGCGGATCGGGCGGGGCTGAACACGGAAGACCTGCAGATGCTGCTGCCAAAGAGACTGCGGCAGGCCCACGACGAAACCAGAGCGCTGTGCCGCGTCCTGGATAACCGGGAGCGGGACGAAGGGATAGCCAAGACGGCAGAACGGCTGGCAGGTCTTCGATGGGCATGGAAGGGGCTGGAGATCCGACCGGCAACGAGCCAGGCGGAGCTTATCCGTGAAGGCGAGATCCTGAGCCACTGCGTGGGCCGGTCAAACTACGGGCAGAAGATGGCCATGGGTACCACGGCGATCTTCTTCATCCGAAGACAGAAGGAGCCGGAGAAGCCCTTTGCGACGCTGGAGCTGGGACTGAAGGACGGCAAGGTGATCCAGTGCTATGGAGAGAAGGACCGATACCCGGGAGACCGGGTGAAGACATTTTATACCCGGTGGGAGGAAAAAATCGTCCAGCCGGGACTGAAAGAAAACATGAAGGAGGCTAAAAGCGCATGAACGAAGAGCTTTCCACAAGGCAGGGAGAACGGACGGCGGAGACGGTGGCGGCGGAGATCCGGATGATCTGGGAGACCGGGCGGCGGGTGACGATGCTGTGCGGGATCGAGATCGGGCGGCGGCTGTGCGAGGCCAAGGAGCTGGTGGGCCACGGGGAATGGCTGGGCTGGCTGGAGAGGGAGACGACCTTCTCCGACCGGCACGCCCAGAACTACATGCGCATTTTCCGTGAGTACGGGGCGGATCAGCTGGGGCTCTTCGGGCCGGAGACAAATGCGAAATATATTTCGGATTTGCCGATTTCCAAGGCTTTGCTGCTGCTTTCCGTGCCGGAAAGTGACCGGGAGGAGTTCGCGGAGAGCGTGGACGCGGAGAGCCTGAGCGAGAAGGAGCTGAAGGAGGAGATCCGGAAGCTGAAGGAGGAGAAGGCCGCGGCGGAGGCGGAGGCGAAGCGGGCCGCCGAGGGCGTCGGCCCCTACAGAACGCAGGCTGCCGAGGCGGAAAAGGCTGCGGAGGAGGCCAGGCAAGAGCTGGAGCAGGCGGAGAAGCAGCTGCGGCTTGCGCGGGACACCATCCGGGAGCTGGAGACCAGGCCGCAGACGGTTGCCGTTGAGCGGGATGAAGAGGCCATCCGGGAGGCGGCGAGCGCCGCCCGAGCAGAGGCGGACGAGGCCTGGAAAAAGCGGCTGGAGGTCGCGCAGAAGGACCTGGAGAAGGCAGAGCAGGAGAAGGACAAGCTGCTTCGCGCCGCGCAGAAGGAGAAGGAGAAGGCGGAAAAGGCCGGGGAAGAGACCGCAGAAAAGCTGCGGGAGGCGGAGCTGACGGCTGCGGCGGCCCGGAATGAGCTGGAACAGGCACGGAAACAGCTGGCCGCCTCCAACAAGGACATTGCGGAGTTCGGCTTCCACTTCAAGGCGGTGCAGCGGGAGCTGGCAGCGCTGCGGGACAGCCTGGAAGCGGTGAAGCTGCAGGACCCGGAGACGGGCGCGAAGCTGGCCGGGGCGCTGAAAACCATTCTGGCGCCCTGGGTGGGGATCCAGACATGAAAAGCGCGGAGCAGTACCTGAGAGAGCTGGAACGGGCGGCGGAGATCCTGACGGCGCTGGAGAAAGACCAGACGGACAGCAGCGGGAAGGCGCGGGGGAACCTGGCCTTCCTGCTGATGCAGGCCAGGCGCATGGTGCAGGACGTGGAGAAGTATATTCAGCGCTTCGGCGTGAATGACGGATAATGGAGGGCCTATGATCTTAAAGAAAATCGCAAAGCTGTGCAGAAAGAGCAGGCATATCGTGTTATGCGACGAGGAGCGGGGCGGGACCCAGTGGCTGGGCGACGGGGCGGCAATGTATCCGCTGCACGGGATGCCGGAGCTGGACGAGGAGACCGTGTTTCTGGTGCTGGACATCCCGGAGGAAAAGCGCGGGGAGTTCAAGGTGGAACACAAGCTGCTGCCGTCGCCCTACTGCTACGAGGACAGCATGGACGGGGAGCGGATGATCCTGGACAGCGAGGTGGCAATCAAGCTGGAGGGCAGCTGGATCGCGCCGGCGCGGACCAGCCTGGGCCTGTGGTTCTATAACCCCGCGTATCTGGAGCCGCTGGCGGATCTGGACGGCGTGGAGCTGTGGGAGCGGGAGACCGAGTACGGACAGATCTATCTGGCGGCCAAGAGCGGGATGTTCCTGGTGGGGTTGATCATGCCCATGCTGCCGAAGCCGGTGAAGCTGGCCGGAATCCTGGAGAACCTGAGCAGGGAACTGCGGACCACGGTGAGCTATCTGGAGCGGGAGTCATCGGAAGAGCTGCTGGAAAAGGCGGGGCTGCGGATCGACCCGGAGACGGGAGAGGTGGTGCGCTGTTGAAAACCGCACCATGCTTCGGATGCGGGAAGCGGGAGACGGGCTGCCACGGAGGCTGCGGCGATTACGCGGCATGGAAGGCTGCGTCGGAGGAATGCCGGATGCTTGCGCACCGGGACGGCATGCCCATGGCGGTGCTGGCGATCCGGGCAAGGAAGAACGAGAGACACCGGCAGCTGGTGAGCGGCCGGGGGATGATTCACCACTGAAAGGAGTATTGAATATGATTTTTGACCATTACTGGAAGAAGAGAGCGATGAAGGCGGAGCGGGAGCTGCGCAGCGCCCGGGGAACCGCGGCGGCGGCAAAGGCCCTGCGGGAGGATCAGGAGGACCGGTTTCAGCAGCTGAACGAGCGGGACACCTATCAGGCCATCGCCATCGAGACGCTGCAGGAGGAGAACCGGAACCTGCGCCGGCAGCACCGGCGGGACGAGGATCTGGTTGAGGAACTGGAGAAGGAGATCGAGGAGAAGGAGGCGACTCTCAATACGCTGCGGGGCGTGATGCAGGTGATGGAGGAGAACAACCGGAGACTGTGGGAGCGCTTCGGCGGGGACGACTTGCACATCTCCAACGCAGGCCCCGTCTCCCCCATCTCATACGGGCAGTCGATGACGACGGCCCCTACGGGAGAAAACTGCGTGGAGGTGAGAGCGTGAACACGATCCTGACGCTTTGTGAGGCATGTGCGGAGGATTACCGGGTGGGCGGATACCGAATGAAGAAGCTGGGAAAGACCACCACAAAGAAGGCAGAGACCTGCCAGCAGTGCGGCCGGAAGATCGTGCTGGACCAGTACCATGTACAGAAAGGGAAACAGGGATGACGATTCTGACCGCCTGCCGGGACTGCGCCGGGAAGCTTGGACAGCAAAACGACCTGGAGGAGCTGCCGGGCACGGAGCGGACCGAGACCTGCCCCTGGTGCTGGCAGGTGAAGACGGTGAGGAGCTGGGAAGATTACGGAAGGAGGCGCCCGGTTTACAGCCGGGCGCGTCCAGGCGGAGGCGAGCGGGGCCGGGCAGGGAAGTGAGCGGCTGCGCCGATGCGGCGCGCCGCAGTTTTCAGTGCTTAGAGCTTAGAGGGCAGCGTGAGTTTGATCCCTGCGCTTTTCCACAAAAGCGCGGGGATGAGACCCACTATATTTGAAACGCGCGCGTGCGCGTTTCTGATCGGACCTTTTATCCGCTAAGTTTAGGACAGGGAATCGGCCGGGGCGGCGGAGCGATCAGGGGATCGCTCCATACGCGGGGACAGACAGACGGGGGAAGAGAGAGGATGAAGAAGCTGATGGAGTACAAGATCATCTCGGGACGCACGGTGGAGATCCGGCGCAGCTGGATGCCGGTGAGGGAAAAGGGAGAACCCAGGCCGAGACGGGGCGCGCGGAAGGCGGGCAGTTCCTCCGAGAAGAAGATCAAGGCCAACGAGATCAGCGCAGCGCGGGACCTGGCCAGGCGGATCAACATGAATTTCGACGCGGGAGACGGCTTCCTGGCGCTGAAGTACGATAACGAGCATCTGCCGGCAGACTTCCAGGCGGCCAAGGAATACGCGGCGAAGTTCATGCGGAAGTTCCGGACCGAGTACCGGAAAGCCTTCGGACGGGCGCCGAAGACCATCCTGGTCAACGCCAACTGGAACCCGAAGCACGACTGCCCGGCAAGGCTGCACCACCATCTGCTGGTGCCGGGGGACGGGATCGAGCTTGCAAGGACACTGTGGACGGGCGGCGGCTTCAACCTGGAGCAGCTGGACAACCGGGGCGACCACAGCGACATGGCGGCCTATCTGATCGGTAACCTGCGGGGGATGCCCAACGAGAAGCACTACCACGTCAGCCGGAACCTGGACAAGCCGATCTATACGGAGCCGGTTCCGGTGGAGGACGTGGAGGACGTGCACGCGGAGAAGGGCAGCGTGATCAAAGCCCACGAGAGCAGCGCGGACGAGGACGGGCGCATCACCAGCTGCTATCTGCGCTGCGTGCTGCCGGAGGCGCCGCGGGTGCGGGGCGGTCGGATTACCATGACCAGACGGAAAGATCCATCCGCTGCCGATGGCGGCACCTCTCCTTGCAGGGGAGGCAAAAAGGGAAGAACAGGGGCGGGCCGGTGACGGTCGGCCCCGGCGAAGCATGAGCAGGGAAGAAGGAGGAGAGGATCATGCCGGATGGGGGATGGAACGCGGCGACGATGAAGTGCCCGTTCTACAAGCACGACAGCTTCAAGCACAAGATTATCATCTGCGAGAGCATCCTGGACGAGAAGGGAACCAGCACCCAGCGCTTTCGCCGTCAGAGCGACCGGCTGAGGCAGCTGGAATGCTTCTGCGCGGGGGATTATCGCAAGTGCGAGATCTACCGGATGATCCTGCAGACGAAATATCCGGACGATTAGGGCAGCGGCCAGAAGCCGCTGTCCTTTTTTCGCGGCCTAGAGAAACGGGACACGGAGACGGTAAACTGAAACGGAAAAGGCGATGTGGGAGATGAGAGCATGACGGACTGGACAAAGATCGAGGCGCAGTACATCGCGGGGGACATGAGCCTGCGGGAGCTTGCCAAGCGGAAAAAGATCAGCTATTCCACGCTGAGCAAGGCCGCGGCGGCCGGAGGCTGGGCCGAGAAACGGAAACAATTCCGGGCCGAGGTGGCAACGAGTGCCCTTGACGCGGCGCGCGAGCGCGGACGCGCGCGATTGGAAACCCTGATGAGCGGGACGGAGCAGCTGCTGGACAGCGCGGTGGCCGCCCTGGCCGATGAGATGCAGTTTCAGCGCTATGTGGTGACGGAGGGCTGCGGAGAGGGCATGAGCGAGACCACGGAGCGGACCTTCGAGAAGCGGGACACCAGGGCTATGAAGGACATGGCGGCGGTGATCACCGCCCTTGCGGGCCTGCTGCGGGACTTCTACGGCATCAACACACCGGCCCAGGAGCTGGGACAGAAGCTGGCGAAGGAGCGGCTGCGGAAGCTGAGGCTGGAGGGCGACGAGATCCGACGCCGGCAGAAAGCCGAGGACGCGGGCGGCGGCACCATTGAGGTGCGCTTCGTGGATACGGACGGGGCGGAGGCCTGATATGGAACTGCTTATACCGAGGCCGAGCCCGAAGCAGATGCTCTTCCTGACGGACCGGCACAAGTATATCGGCTACGGTGGGGCACGAGGCGGCGGGAAGAGCTGGGCCGTGCGGGTGAAGGCTGCACAGCTGTGCCTGAAGTATCCGGGGATCAAGGTGATGATCGTGCGTCAGAGCTATCCGGAGCTGCAGGAAAACCACATTGTGCCGCTGTGCGAGATGCTGCGGGTGTATGACCAGGACCGGCGGCAGCGGATCGCCCGGTACAACGACCAGAAAAAGACCATCAGCTTCCCAAACGGCAGCAGGCTGCTGTTCCGGTACTGCGAGAACGACCGGGACGCCATGCGCTTTCAGGGCACAGAGGTGGACGTGCTGTTCATCGACGAGGCCACCCACCAGACGGAGGAGCGGATGGACCGGCTGAAGGCCATCGTCCGCGGCGCCAACGACTTTCCCAAACGGATCTATTACACCATGAACCCGGGCGGGCCGGGGCACAGCTGGGTCAAGCGGCTGTTCATCGACCGGCAGTTCCGGGCGGACGAGAGACCGGAGGACTACACCTTCATCAAGGCGCTGGTGACGGACAACAAGGCGCTGATGCGCTCCAACCCGGACTATCTGCAGCAGCTGCAGGCGCTGCCGCCCAAGCTGCGGGCCGCCTGGCTGGAGGGGCGCTGGGACATCTTCGAGGGGCAGTTCTTCGAGGATTTCCACATAGAGCCGGACCTGCAGGCGGCACATGTGGCCGGGGCGGACGAGGATCCGGAGACGCTGCGGCAGCAGAGACGATATACCCACGTCATCGAGCCATTCGACCTGGCAAGCGGGGAACGGCGGGGCTGGACGATCCTGCGCTCTTACGACTTCGGATACGGCAAGCCCTTCAGCTGCGCCTGGTGGGCGGTGGACTATGAGGGCGTGCTGTACCGGATTCTGGAGCTGTACGGCTGCAACGGAACGCCAAACGAGGGGCTGCGCTGGAGCCCGGACATGCAGTTTCGGGAGATTTCCAGGATCGAGCGGGAGCATCCGTGGCTGAAGGGCCGGCACATTGAGGGCGTGGCGGACCCCAGCATCTGGGACGCCAGCCGGGGCGAGAGCGTGGCCGAGACGGCGGCCCGGTACGGCATCTATTTCACGCCGGGAGACAACCAGCGGATTCCCGGCTGGATGCAGTGCCACTACCGGCTGCAGTTCGACGAGAGCGGGTATCCGCGGATGTATGTGTTCCGCAGCTGCGCGGCCTTCCTGCGGACTATCCCGGAGATGATGTACAGCGCGACGATGCCGGAGGACCTGGACACGAAGCTGGAGGACCACGTGGCGGACGAGTGGCGGTATCTGTGTATGTCGAGGCCGGTGACGCCGCTGCGGCCTGTGGAAAAACGAGAGCAGAAGATTTTCTTTGACCCGCTGGATATGTATGTCAGGGAGTAGTGCTTAGTGCTTAGAGGAGGAGCTATGGATCAGATTATCAACGAGCAGGCGCCGGGATGGCGTGCGGAGGAGGACCGGAAGGGCCCCATCACCAAGGAGACCCTGCGGGACTGGATGCGGATTCTGCAGAAGTACAAGACCGGCAAGGCGCGGCTGGAGCGCCGGGTGCAGAACGCGGAAAACTGGTGGAAGCTGCGCAACGAGATGGAGGAGGCCAAGGTCAGCGAGCTGGACCCGGCGGAGTTCAACGCCAAGAGCGGGTGGCTGCACAACGTGATCGCCTCCAAGCACGCGGACGCCATGGAGGCCTATCCGGAGCCCAACATCCTGCCCAGAGAGAAGGGAGACCAGCAGGAGGCCAGGATGCTGTCAGCCGTGATCCCCTGCATCCTGGAGCAGAACCGCTTTGAACACACCTATGACCGGGCCATGTGGCAGAAGCTGAAGACCGGCACGGGCGTATACATGATCACCTGGGACAAGTCAAAGCTGAACGGGCTGGGGGACATCAGCATCCAGACCGTGAACCTTCTGAACCTGTTCTGGGAGCCGGGCGTGGCGGACATCCAGGACAGCCGGCACCTGTTCTACACCTACCTGGAGGACGGGGACACGCTGATCGAGCAGTATCCCCAGCTGCGGGGGCGGCTGAAGCCGGACGCCTTCCAGGCCACCAAGTTCCTGTATGACGATCAGGTGCCCACGGACAACCAGTTCACGGTGATCAACCACTACTACCACCGCTTCGAGGGCGGCAGACGGGTGCTGCATTACTGCCAGTTCGTGGGGGATGTGGTGCTGTACGCCACGGAGCAGACCGGACAGGACACGAGGATGCCGGGCGCTGTGCCGGGAGGACGGGCCGCCGGGGGCGTCGGCCCCTACGGAGAAGGACCGGGCATGGGCGCTGCCGGGTTGGGGGATACCGGGGGCGGGCCGTCGAGGACGCCGGCCCCTACAGGCGCTGTGCCGGGCATGGGAGGCATACCAGGCGCCGCCGGGCTGCGGGAACCAGAGGGCGGGCCGCCGAGGACGCCGGCCCCTGCAGGCGCTGTGCCGGGCATGGGAGCGGGACCGGGTGTGGGTGCGCCGGGTATGCCGGGCGCTGTGCCTGCGCTTCCGAATTCCGGATTCCGTGCGACCAATTCCAGCCGGGGACTTTACGAGCACGGGAAGTATCCCTTTGTGTTTGACGTGCTGTTCCCTGTGGAGGGGAGCCCCTGCGGCTATGGCTTCGTGGATCTGGCGGCCAACGAGCAGACCCAGGTGGACCTGATGAAGACCGCCTTCATCAAGAACACCATGGCCGGGGCCACACCGCGTTACTTCGCCCGCAGCGACGGCGCGGTGAACGAGGAGGAGTTTCTGGACCTGCACAAGGCGCTGGTGCACGTCAGCGGCAACCTGGGCGAGGACAGCCTGCGCCGGGTGGAGGTGAACAGCCTGCACGGCAACTACATCAACGTCCTGGAGCAGACCATCAGCGAGCTGCGGGAGACCACAGGCAACACGGAGACGGCCAACGGCATCTCCACCAGCGGGGCCACGGCGGCCTCCGCCATCGCGGCGCTGCAGGAAGCCAGCGGCAAGGGAAGCCGGGACAGCGCCAAGGCCAGCTATCGGGCCTTCGCGGAGCTGGTGGATCAGGTGATCGAGCTGGTGAGGCAGTTCTATGACATGCCGCGCACCTTCCGCATCACGGGGCGCGACGGCAGCGATGAGTTTACCCGGTACTCCAACCAGGGACTGCAGCCCCAGTGGCAGGGCATGATGGGCAGCGTGGACATGGGGTTCCGGCTGCCGGTGTTCGATATCAAGATCGAGCCCCAGAAGCGCAACCCCTACACCAAGCTTGCCCAGAACGAGCTGGCCATGCAGCTATACGGAGCGGGCTTCTTCAGCCCCCAGAACGGGGACATGGCCATGGCGGTGCTGGACATGATGGAGTTTGAAGGCAAGGACAAGGTGGCGCAGCGGATCGCGATGAACGCGGACATGTATCAGAAGCTGGTGCAGTTCCAGCAGATGGCGCTGACGCTGGCCCAGCAGTACCGGCCGGACCTGGTGCCGGGGCTTGCCCAGGCAATCACGGGAGGCGCTGCCATGGCGGGAGGCGCGTTCCCCAGCTCCGGGCAGGCGGCGATGCCCACGCAGGAGGCCGCCGCCACCGGAAACGCGGGAGAGGCCACCCATGTGCGCAAGGCCCGGGAGCGGGCGGCGCGGGCCAGCCAGCCGGACTGAGAGGGGATCTGAATGACGACGATACGGGTTGACATGGGCAGGATGCGAATCCGGCTGCAGGGACACGCGGGCGCAGGCGAGAAGGGACAGGACCTGGTGTGCGCGGGGATCACCGCGCTGACCAACGCCATGCTTGCCAGAGCGGGAGAGTTTGACGGCCGGGTGCGGATCGGCACGGAGGCAGAGGTGGAGATCTGTTTTCCGGAGATGGCGACGGCGCAGAGAATGCTGGAGGCGGGAGCGCCGGAGAGCCTTGCCGGTGAAATGGATCGGATGCGGGCCTGCCGGAGCATGATATGGACGGTGACGGAGGGCTGGCTGGCGCTGGCGGAGCAGTACCCGGAGCATGTCCGGGTGGAGATTGGAGGATTGAGCGATGGCATTTGAGAAAGACACGGGCCTGGGCGGCAGAAAGCCGGCCGTAATCGACCCGGCAACAATCGACGCGCAGGCCGGGTATGATCCGGGCGCACCGGCACCGGGAACCTATATCCCCTCGGACGTGGTACCGTCGGCCCCGACGGAGCCGGCGCCGCCGAAGACGCCGCCCGCAGCACCGCCCACGGAGCCTGCACCGGCGGCCACGCGGCCTGCGGGACACGGCGGAACCATCAGCGGGGAGCCGATGCCCATGGAGATCGAGATCCCGGGGACGGGCAGCAGCGGGCAGACCACGGTGAGCCGACAGCTGGCCGAGGTGCCGTCCCTTGAGGATCAGGAGGCCGCCACAAGGGGCATCTATGAGCGGACCATGGCGGCGCTGAACGAGGCGGGACTGAATCCGCCCAGCTATGTGGGCCGCTATGACGACCAGATCAACGAGATTTACAACCAAATCACGGGCCGTGGCAACTTCACCTATGACCTGGATGCGGACGCGCTGTATCAGCAGTACCGGGACCAGTACGTCAATCAGGGGCGCATGGCCATGCGGGACAGCATGGGGCAGGCCTCCTCCCTCACCGGCGGCTACGGAAGCACCTACGGCCAGGCGGTGGGGCAGCAGCAGTACGACGCGTACCTGCAGCAGCTGAACGAGCGGGTGCCGGAGCTGTACGACCGGGCATACCAGCAGTATCAGGACCAGGGGGACCGGCTGCTGCGGGAGTATCAGATGCTGCTGGACAAGGACAGCACCGACTACAACCGCTATGTGGACGACTACAACCGTTTCCTGACCGAGCGCAGCTATGCCGACAGCCTGGAGGAGCGGGAGTATCAGCGGCAGCAGGACGCGCTGAACAAGCTCAACGGCCTGATCCAGATCGGCTATTCCGCCACGGAGGACGAGATCCAGGCGGCGGGACTGACCCGGGCCCAGTACAACGCCATGAAGAAGTATTACGACAGCCTGCGGGCCGCCCAGCAGGCCGCCGCGGCCGGCGGCGGGGCAGCGGACAACGGGTATGAGACGTATCCGAAGTTGAGCGGAGCTGGGTTGAGGCGTTCCGAAGTGCTGGCAGCTCAGCAGGCTCTAATCGATAAAGGCTATAACATCAAGCTGGACGGCGTTTGGGGGCCGAAAACAGAGGAAGCCTATCAAAAAGAAAAGGCAAAGTAAGAAAGCGGGCGGGGCAAGACCCCGCCCCTGCGGCATATCGGGACAATGCGGAAGGAGACGGGCATGAGCAAATTTGAGCGGATCATGAACAACATCAACGGGGGCGGGAGTTCCAGCAGCTCCAGCGGTTCCAGCAGCGAGAAAACCTATGGGGCCTCAAACGGCGGGAGCCAGAGCGAGGAACCGAGAAGCGCGTTTGAAATCATCATGGGCAACATTACCGGGAACAGATCGAATACTTCCCGGCAGACGGGGCCGCGGGTGGTGGGGAATGACTACAGCGGACGGTATGTGACGGGGCTGGACTTCGGAACGCTGAGCGGCCTTGCGGGGCAGAACCCGGAGACGGGCGGGACGCGGAAGGACTGGTTCAGCGATTATACGGCGCGGCTTGCGGCCATGGGCCTTGGCGTGGGGGCCGTGGACACCACAGCGAGGAAGAAGGACGAGGACGAGGAGGACGAATGGAGCTGGGGGGAGAGCAGCCTGCCCGGCGACGGGACGTCGAGGACGCCATCCCCTACAGGGGAAGACATTGAGGGTGTGACAGCCGGCGGGACGCAGACGGCGGCGCCGGTGCTGCCGGGCTTTTACCGGCCGGCGGAGGAAGGCTGGGGCAGCATGCCGGGACCCTTCGGCACGGATGCCGGACGGGGCGGACTGGACTACGTTCTGCAGGGCATCGAGGACTTCGGAAGCAAGGAGGCCTGGGAGGCCTATCAGGACTATTCCCTGGACATGGCCAACGCCCGGGTGGGCGGCATGAGCATGGAGGAATGGGCGGAGCAGAACGCGGCAGCGGCGGACGCGGCCTATGAGCGGCAGCAGGCGGCGGAGAAGGCGCTGGAGGACTCCAGGGCGGACAAGATCGCCACGGTTTGGGAGCAGGGCCTGAACGCGGAGGAGAAGGCAATCGCCGATACGCTGACCGATCTGTTCTGGGACGATACGGAGCTGACGGACGAGGAAGGCCGCCTGACCGAGCACGGCTGGGAGAAGGCGCAGGAGTTTGGCCTGATCACGGCAGAGCAGTGGCAGGAGTATCAGGCGGCTCAGGAGAACCGGGATGCTGCGGCGGCGCCGGTGCGTGAGGAGGCGGCGGCAGCCCAGGAGGACTATACCCGGGCGTATCTGTATGAGCAGTTCTCCGGGGCCCAGCGGTACAGCGACCTGTATGTGCGGGCGACGGATCCGGAGGACACGGAGTTTGCGGCGGCGGCCACAGCGGGCATGAACGCCTACAGCCAGGATCTGATGGACCGGCAGGAGAAGGTTGAGGGCTGGATGGAGGAGTCGTGGTCGGAGGCGGCGAACAGAGAGGACGCAAGCAGCTTCTACGAACGGAACCGGCTGGACTATGACGAGAACGGGCCGACGGAGGAGTGGACCCAGGAGCAGCAGGAGATCTTCGGCTATCTGTACGGACAGGAGGGAGAGGACGCCAAGGAGAAGGCCTTTGCCTTTGCCCGCAGTGTGAACAATTCCATTGCCCACCAGAAGAAGAACGCAGAGCTGCAGGAGTATCAGGACTGGGGCAACACCAGCGCCTGGGGCGGCGCTGCGGGCAGCATCGCAAGCGTGCTGGGCATGCCCATCGCGGGGGTATACTTCCTGCTGGACGCCGCGGAGTACGCGGAGAAGGGCTACGTCACGGAGCGGGATTACGCCAACGGCTTTGAGGCGGCCAACGCCATCGCGGGCGGATCCGCCGAGGCATTGAACGACCTGGGCACCATCCGCTTCTTCGGCAAGGACCGGGGTCTGGGCGACCTTTACCAGATCGGCAACAGCACGCTGCAGAGCCTGGGCTGGGGCCATGTGCTGGGCGCGGCGATGACGGCCATCATGATGGGCGGCGGCGCGGCAGAGAGCGGCTATGACGAGGCACTGGCCCGGACGGGCGACTATGGCCAGGCGCTGCTGTATGCCGCCTTCTGCTGGGCGGCGGAGACCGGGAGCGAGTATCTGCCGCTGGATCACCTGCTGAAGACCGGCGCGCCGAAGAACATCGGGGAGTTCCTGAAGAACACGGGGATTCAGGGCATGTTCGAGGGCGCGGAGGGCCTGTTCAGCTCCTTCATGGGCTTTGCCGCGGACGAGTGGGTCAACGGACGGCAGAGCGAATACAACCAGAAGGTGACGGAGTACAGCGTGACCATGAGCCCGGAGCAGGCGGAACAGCAAGCTTCCAAGGAGACCATGGAGGACATGGCCTGGGACTTCGTGAGCGAGGCCGTGGGCGGCATCTTCGGCGCCGGCGGGCAGCAGGCGGTCCAGGGCGTGAGCACCGTGGACAGCGAGACGGCGGAGACCCTTTTCAACGAGGCGGCGATGCTGCCGGAGGACAGCGCGGCCTATCAGATGGCGCAGGGGTATCAGAACAGCGGGAAGGCGCTGCGGGGCTTCGGCGCGGCAAAGCTGGACGCGGCCATCACCGAGGCGGACCAGGAGACCATGAACGCGGCGGTGGAGGAGCGGCTGACGGAGCTTGGCGAGGGAGAGAATGCCGGGAACCTGGCCAGGCTGATCACCAACGCGGCGCAGGAGATGTGGAACCGGATCCGGGAGGCCACCAGCGACCGGGCGGCGGACAAGGCCGTCGAGGACTTCAAGAGCGGGAAGCTGCTGGGGCCTGACGGGCAGCGCATCCTGGGCGAGAGCAAGTACGGCCGGCGGGTGCTGGAGGAGATGAGCCCGGACAACATCCTGAACGAAACCCACAGCAGCGCCTGGGCCGAGAACATGGGCACCGTGCGTCTGGGCGACGGTCTGTATGCCGGGGAGAGCCGGATGGTCACCGACGCGGGAACCGGAACGGCGGACAATGCCACAGCCGGGGAGACGGAGGACACCGCAACCGAGGACGTGACGGCGGCGGACAAGAACGAGAGCGTGACGCTGGAGGAAGGCCAGGCGGGCAGCATCGGCGTCATGCGGGCAGACGGCAGCGTGGAGGTGCACACAGAGACGGGCACCCAGGTGCTGGACGCGGAGGACGAGCGGCTGCCGGAGGCGGTGCGGAAGCTTGGCAACACGCTGCGGGAGCGGCTGGGCGAGAGCGCGCCGCTGGCCTTTACGGCCTATGAGAGCGGGCAGAACATCGAGGCCTATGCCGCGGCCTGGGAGCAGGCGGAAAAGCTTTACGGCAAGCGCACCAGCCTTACGGTGGAGCAGATCATAGAGCGGAGCCCGATCCTGCTGGAGAGCCTGACGGAGGATCAGCTGCGCCTTGCGGTGGAGCAGGGACGGAGCGCGGCCAATGCGGAGGCCGGAATTCAGAATTCGGCGCCGGAGAGCGGGCGGATCGTCGAGGGCGCCGGCCCCTACACGGGGGAGACCGTACAGACGGGGGCGGAAGTTGCCCAGACGGCGCAAAAAAACGCCGCCTCGGTGGAGGCGGCGGGCGTTACCGTGGGAGTGGGCACCACTGCGGCGGGAGCCTCATCTGTCGCTGCGGCGACAGGAACGCGGGGGCCCAGAGCCAAGGGCACGGTGAGCTATGACGGGGCTGTGATGAACGGCGTGCGGTATGACGCGGTGGACCAGTCGAAGCTGACGCGGCGACAGAAGAAGCAGATCAAGGCGGTGACCATGCTGGCGGAGATCAGCGGGGTGAACGTACACTTCTACCAGAGCCGCAAGGACAGCAAGGGCCGGTTCCAGGGGGCCAACGGCGGCTATCGCAGCGGGGAGGGCATCTTCCTGGATGTGAACGCCGGGGCCTACAGCAGCCGGAGTCTGAGCCAGGTGGCCATCATCCGGACGGCTGCCCACGAGCTGACCCACTTCATCCAGGATCAGGGCGCAGCCCAGTACCGGGAGCTGACGGACTTTCTGCTGACGCATCTGAGCGAGTATCAGGGGAAGAGCCTGGGCGAGCTGGTGCTGGCGAAGCTGGACAGGGACACCACGGGGAAGCTGAGCTATGACGCGGCCATAGACGAGGTGGTGTGCGACGGCTGCGAGATGATGCTGCGGCGGACCACGGTGGCGGAGAGCCTGGCGCAGGATAATCCGGGCCTGTTCAACAGCATCCGCCGCTGGCTGCGGCGCTGGGCGGCGCGGATCGCCGACGCCTTCGAGGGCGTGGAGGCATTCCACGAAGAGGCCAAGGCCATGGAGGGATATCTGGACGAGCTGCAGGACATCTGGGATCGGGCCTTCGTGGCGGCGGCCAGGAACGGGGCCAATGCGGAGTCCGGAGTTCGGAATGCGGAGAGCAGCACGTCTTCCGCTGCGGCGGGGGACACCTCATCCGCCCTTCGGGCACCTTCCCCTCAAGGGGAAGGCAATGAGCGGGCCGCCGAGGGCGTCGGCCCCTACGAAGGGGACGAGACGCAGCTGGAGGAGCGGGAGATTTATAACCCAATCAGGGAACGGTATGCGAAATTAGGCTTGGACGATCTGAGCCGGAGGCTGGGAGACCATTTTCCGCTTTCTGCAAATTTTGAGCAGACCATGCGGAACGATATCACGCCGCTTGTCCTGGAGCCTGTACACGCCAGAAGTGTGGTGCGTGGACGTAGAAGTCTCTATGCAGCAGGGAGGGCAGCATTCCGAAAAGCTTACGGGAAAAGAACAACGGTGGACATTCAACAGCTTGATATAACCGCTTATCTTAACGAAGACATCGTATCGGAAAGCATTGCCAATCGGTTGAATACAGACCCTGATTTTGACTACCAGGCAACGCTGGATATAATTCCACATCTAAAGGAGATATTCAAAAACAGCATCCTGCTGAATGTGGAACGGGTTCATACCGACAACAAGTATAAAGCACTATATGGCTATCGGCTTTATAACCTCTATAAGTACACTACAACCAGGGACGGCGAGCAGGTCACAGAAATACGCGCTATGGTGGGAACCATTGTCCAGAACGCTGACGGAAGCGCGCGGTCCTACGCTTTTCGTGATATAGAAAATGTCACCCTCGGACAAGGTTTCAACCCCGCAAGCGGGAGTACCCGGAGTCCTTCAGGTGACAGTTACAATGTATCACAGCTTTATAGTGCTGTCAAGAACATTCCACGAGCTGAGGGCGGATTGCTGTACACCAGTCAGAGTGACGAAAGCAAACTGTTTACCTACACAGAGAGGGATGACGGGACGCTATATCAGGAGCGGGATGCGGCGCCGACGGATCGGGAGCTTTTGATGGAGGCCGCTGAGACGCCCAGAGCCGGCCTGGACGTGCAGGAGTACGCCCGGAAGGTGCGGAGCATGGAGCGGGCCCAGGAGAAGCTGGAGCGCAGGAGAGCGGCGCTGGAGGCACTGGAGCGGGAGAATTCGGAATTGGAGAATGGGCTGGCTGCCGAGACCGGGGAGCCGGCCGCCGAGAGCGTCGGCCCCTACACGGAGGAGGCAAAGGCGCAGGCCGAGAAGCTGCGGGGGGAGATTGAGAAGCTGGAGGCTCAGATCGAGCGGGCGGAGAAGGCGCTGAAGAAGGCGGAGCAGACGCCGGCGCTGAAGCGGACGGCGGAGAGAGCCCTTGCCGCCTGGCGGGAGGCAAACCCGGAGCAGGCCGCCCGGAACATGCGTGCGCTGCGGGAGGAGAACAAGGCGCTGCAGGAGTATGTGGAATACTACCGGCGGGAGGCCAGGCGGACGGAGCCGGGGCAGGCGACGCTGCTGCCGGAGGACGTGCGGCGGATGGCCAAGGCGCTGCTGAAGCAGACGGACAGTCAGGCGGATGCGGCGGAGATCGCGGCGCAGCTGCAGGCGCTGGGCGACTTCATGGTGCAGAACCAGCAGGGCGGCGGCGTGGGCTTCTTCAACGAGCTGAGGCGGCAGGCGGTGACGCTTGCCCGGCACATTCTGGAGAACAGCTGGTATACCGAGGACGAGCGGGCGGAGCTGCGGCGGGATCTGCGGGAGTATCTGAGGAACCACCGCATCGGCACCGAGCAGTTCGGCAGCGACATCCCGGACTTTGCCGACTTCCGGAAGCGGAACTTCGGCACGCTGTCTTTCAGCCGGGACGGCATGAGCATGGACCAGCTGTATCAGGATCTGCGGGGCACCTTCGGGGAGGAACTGTTCCCGGAGGACGCGATGGCACCCAGCGACCAGCTGTATGAGGTGCTGGGCGTGCTGCAGAGTCTGGAGCCCCAGGACTTCCGGATGTTTGAGGGCTACCGGCTGCGGGACGCTTCGGAGGAGCTGGGCAACGAGATCATCGACCGGCTGCTGAGCGGCGAGGTTGGCGTGAAGGAGACCATGGCGGACCGGAACTACCAGAGAGCCATGGAGAGACTGGAGCAGAAGTACGCGGCAAAGGACCGGGCGCGGCAGCAGCAGCTGAACGACGCGGAGGACCAGATGAAGTGGGAGCGGGCCCGGCGGGACGACCTGCAGGAGCGGCTGCGGGAGGAGAAGCGGCTGCGCAATCAGCTGGCCAGGGAAAAGGCCTATGAGCTGCGGCAGCGGTCCGTCCAGCGGGAGCAGGAGTACCGGGCGCGGGTCCGGGTGGCCAAGGCCCGGGAGCGGCTTGCCAAAATCCTGCAGGAGAACAGCAGCAAGAAGCATGTGCCGGAGGTATGGAAACAGGCGCTGAGCGAGTTCCTTCTGAGCATCGACGCGCTGAGCCCGAGGGCGCAGGAGAAGTACCGGAAACAGTACATCCAGCAGATGCAGGAGCTGCAGAACATTCTGGCCAAGGCGGCGCTGGCGCAGGAGCGGGGTGAGCTGCCTGCCAGCGGGGTGCAGCTTGACCTGCTGCCGTTCATGGACGAGATGATCCAGCCCTTTGTGGAGCGGGCCAGGAAGGGCGAGGCCTGGAGCATCTACCAGATGGACCTGGAGCAGCTGCAGAGCCTGGAGGAGATCCTGACGGCCTTCAGCGAGGCGATCCGCAAGGCGGACACCCTGCTGGCGGACGAGAACGGCAGGAGCGTGGCAGAGGCCGCAAGCGGCAGCATCCGGGACCTGGAGAAGGTTCAGGGCAGAAGCAGCACCAGAGGGGACAAGCTGCGGCGGATCCTGGCCTGGGACAACGCCACACCCTTCTATGCCTTCAAGCGCTTCGGCAGCGGCGGACAGCAGATCTTCCGGGAGCTGCGCCGGGGCTGGGGCAAGATGGCCATGAACATGCAGCAGGTGATCGAGTATGCGGAGAAGGCATACAGCAGCCAGGAGGTGCAGGCCTGGGAGAAGGAGGTGCACAGCTTTGAGCTGCGGCGGAGGCTGCAGGACATCGCGGCGGAGGAAAACGACGGCGGCGAGACCCGGGAGACGGAGACCGTGACGGTGACCACGGCGCAGCTGATGGGCCTTTACTGCCTGATGAAGAGGGAGCAGGCCCGGGGGCACCTGCTGGGCGCCGGCATCCGGGTGGCCAATTACCGACAGGGACGCAGCGAGGTGGTGCAGAGCGAGAACTATCTGCTGGATCTGGAGACGGTGGCCGAGATGGTGGACAGCCTGACGGAGCGGCAGAAGGAAGTGGCCGACGCGCTGCAGAAGTACATGAACACCCAGGGCAGCGACTGGGGCAACGAGATCTCCATGGCCCGGTGGGGCATCCGTTCCTTCACGGAGGAGAACTATTACCCCATCAAGACCGACAGCCGAAGCCGGGACGCCAGAAGCCCGGACGCGGACCGGGCGAACCTGTACAGGCTGGTGACCATGGGCTTTACCAAGAACACAGTGAGAAACGCCAACAACGCCATCGTGCTGGACAGCATCTTCGATACCTTCGCAAACCACATGGCGGACATGGCCAAGTACAACGCCCTGGGCCTGCCGCTGGTGGACGCCATGCGCTGGTACAACTACCGGGATATCAGCGAGAGCAGCGAGGACGGCCAGTATACCACCGAGAGCGTGCAGAAGACGCTGGAGCGGGTTTACGGCAAGGAGGCGGGCAGCTACTTCATCACCTTCCTGCAGGACCTGAACGGCAACAACGAGGGCGGCCGGGGCGAGGAGACCCTGAAGGACCTGATGAGCCGGGCCAAGGTGGCGGCCATCAGCTTCAACCTGCGGGTGGCGCTGCAGCAGCCCACCTCCATCATGCGGGCGTCCATGGTGATCGACGCGCAGTATCTGGCCAGAGGCGCGGCCATGAAGGGCGGCCGGGAGAAGGCGCTGAAGTATTCCGGGCTTGCAGTGTGGAAAGATCTGGGCTATTTCGACACCAACATCAACCCGGGCATCCGGCGGCAGATCAAGCACGACGTGGACCGGCGGAGCTGGCTGACGGACAAGGGCACGAAGCTTGCCGAGTGGGGCGACCAGGCCACCTGGGGCGCGCTGTGGAACGCCTGCGAGATCGAGCAGCGGGAGAAGACCAAGCTGCGGGGCGAGGAGCTGATGCGGGCCACGGCGGAGCGCTTTGACGAGGTGATCCTCTCCACCCAGGTGATGGACGGCACCATCTGCCGCAGCCAGAACATGCGCAGCAAGAGCATGATGATGGCGGAGTTTACCGCGTTCAAGGCGGAGCCAACGCTGACCTATAACATGCTGCTGGACGTGGCCAGCGAGGCGAGCCTGGCCAAGCGCAGCGGGAACCGGAACGCCCTGCGCGCCGCCGGGCGCAAGGCGGCGAAGGCCGCCGCAGTCTACACCGCCACCGCCGCGGCCACGGCCATGTTCGCCGCCATCGCGGACGCCTTCCGGGATGACGACGACTACAGGAGCTTCCTGCAGAAATGGTGGGAGGCGGCCAGGAAGAACTTCGGGGGCAACCTGGATCCCACACAGCTGGTGCCGGTGATCGGAGACGTGGTGAACATGCTGCGGGGCGAGGACAAGGATCTGATGGTGCTGGGCAGCGTGAAGAAGGTTTACGAGGTGTTCCGGATCTGGAAGGAGACCGTGAAGCTTGCCAACGGCAGCCTGGAGAAGGCCACCGAGGCCACCTGGTACGGCAACATGACGCTGTGGGGCAAGATCTTCAAGACCCTGCAGATGCTGGACCAGTTCGCCGGCATCGGCATCGCACCGGCGGCCCGGGAGGTGACCAGCCTGTACAACACCCTGATCGCGCCGGCGGCCGGGTGGCAGAAGGCCAAGACCTATGACGCGGGCGAGGAGCGGGAGCTGCAGTACGCCTTCGCGGACGGCTTCCTGGACGAGGAGCAGACCAAGAAGCTGCTGCTGGAGAAGGGCATCGCCCACACGGAGGCGGAGGCGTCCCGGACGATCTTCGAGTGGCGCAACGGCGGGGCATACAAGGAGCTGAAGGAGGCGGCCCTGGCCAACGACGAGGCTGCCTATCGGGAGGCCATGCAGGCGCTGACGGCGGCGGGCTATACCGAGAAGAACGCCAGGAGCCAGGTGCGCGGCGCCATCAAGGACCAGTATCAGGGCAACGGCATGAGCGGGGCCAAGCTTTCCAAGGAGCAGGCCGCGGGAATGCTGGAGAAATACTGCGCCATGGACAAGGACGAGGCCAGGGCGACGGTGCAGGAGTGGACCTGCTATGTGGTGACCGGGATCGCCTTTGACAAGATCAAGACCGAGGTGAACGAGGGCGGCATCGACCGGAAGCGGGCGGTGGAGCTGCTGGTGACCTATGGGGGACTTGACAAAGAGACGGCCGGGAACAAGGTGGATTACTGGGAGTTCCTGTACGACAACGAGGAGTATGCCGAGGCCTTCCCGCAGATGAGCAACTATGTGAAATACCGGGACGAGACGGCGCCGGCGGGCATCGACGTGAAGACCTGGTACAGCTGCTACATGGGCACCAAGGACCTGAAGGCGGACGTGGACGAAAACGGGAAGACCATCGACGGATCCAAGCGGGACAAGGTGCTGGCCTTCATCGACTCCATGCCGCTGAGCAACGCCCAGAAGGACGCGCTGTACTACGCCAAGGGATATGCACAGAGCACCATCGGCAAGGCACCGTGGCACCGGAAATAGTTTTCAGATTTCAGATTTCAGTTTTCAGGAGACGGGGGAGACGACGGGCCGCCGAGGGCGTCGGCCCCTACGGTTTAGACGAAGGCGGGCGGATGATATCCGCCCCTACGGAGATCCCAAGGGGGAGAAACACAAATCGAGAGCGGGCTGCGATTTTTTCGCAGTCCGCTTTTTTGCGGCCTAGAGAAACGGGACACGGAGACGGTAAACTGGAGGCGTGAAACGGGAGTTCGCCCGCCCGGCCGGTTGCAAACGGCCAAAACAGGGACGTCACAAAAGGAGATTTTATGAGCAAGGTAAAGATGTGGCTGCCGATCCAGTTCTTCGCGGGAGAAGGCGCAGCTTCCGGCGGAGGCGAGGGCGCGGCAGCAGGCGGCGAAGGAGCAGGGAAACAGAGCGCGGAAGACAGCGCGCCCGCTGGGGTGGGGAACACCTCAAACGCACAAGGGGAAGGCAAGGCCGCCGAGGACGCAGGGCAGAGCCTGGAGAGCCTGGGCGTGCCGGCGGACAAGGCCGAGAAATACCGGCAGCGGATGCGCGGGAAGGACACCACGCCCGCCGGCGGGCAGCTGAAGGCACCGGCCCCTGCAGGGGAAGGCAAGGCGCAGGGGAGCGGGACAGATGCGGCGCAGGAGGGCGGCAAAACCCAGAGCCTGCGGGAGCTGCTGGCCCAGAACCCGGCCCTGAACCAGGAAATGCAGGAGATCGTCCGGGGACGGCTTGCCGAGCAGGACGCGAGTCTGAAAAAGGTGAGCGGGATCCTGGACGGACTGAAGGGCCCGCTGTCCGTGCTGAGCCGCAACTACGGCGTGGAGGCCAATGCTGACGGCAGCCTCAACTATGAGGCGCTGGGCAAGGCCATCCAGGAGGATGACGCGCTGTATGAAAAGCGGGCGGAGGAGCTGGGCACCGACGTGGCCACCGCCCGGAAGATGGACGAGCTGGAGCGCTTCCAGAGGGAAACGAAGGCCAGGGAGCAGCAGGATCTGGAGGAACGCCAGACCCGCGCCCATATCCAGAAGCTGGTGCAGCAGGCAGCGGAGCTGCAGCAGAGCATCCCGGGCTTCGACCTGCGGCGGGAGCTGCAGAACGAGACCTTCCGGCGCTGGACCAGCCCACAGATCGGCATGAGCGTCAAGGACGCCTATTATACCCTGCACCGGGACGAGATCCGGCGGGCGGAGAACGAGGCTATGGCCAGGGCCATCCAGGAGCGGGTGGCGGCCAGCATCGCCTCCGGCCAGGCTAGACCCAATGAGACGGGCAGGGCCCAGGGCGGCAGTGTGACCCAGCTGCAGAGCCCGCGGCAGACGCGGGAGGAATACCAGGCGCTGAAGAAGCGGATCCTGGAGGCCGCCGCCAGAGGGGAAAAGATTTATCCGACTTGAGAGTGCCCCCGGAGAGGGGGCGGGAAAGGAGAACACCATGATTGAAAAGATTCGGCTGCCTCTGCAGTTCTTTGCCGAGGCCGGCAACGTGGTTAACGCCACGGGAAACTATGTCAACGCCTACACCGGCCAGACCACCGCATTCGACGACAACCACACCCTGAACCCGACGCTGAAGGCCTTCTATGACACGGCGCTGCTGGAGAACGCCCGTCCTGAGCTGTTCTATGCCCAGTTCGGCAAGACCCAGCCTCTGCCCAAGAACCACAAGGGCCAGGTGGAGTGGCGCAGGTGGAACACCTTCGAGAACGCCGAGAAGCTGACCGAGGGCGTCATCCCCACGGGCCAGAAGTTCGGCGTCACCAATCTGATGGGCACCGTGGACCAGTACGGTACCTACACCGCCATCAGCGACAAGCTGGAGCTGCGGGCATACGACGACGTGATTCTGGGCGCCACCGAGGAGATGGGCGCCAGCGCCGCCAAGACCCAGGAGCAGCTGATCCGCGACGCGCTGCTGGCCGGCACCAACGTGCTGTACTGCGACAACATCACCCTGGCCACCGGCGAGGTGGCCGGTACGCCCACCAGCTGCGCCACCATGGAGGCCAGCGCCACCGTGATGAGCAAGCTGACCCCGGCCATGATCAACAAGGCCGTGACCATCCTGAAGAAGAACCTGGTGCCCCGCATCAACGGCCGCTACTACGCGGTGATCCACCCCAGCGTCGCCCACGACCTGCGGGAGAGCGAGGGCTGGATCGAGGCCCATAAGTACGCGGCTCCGGAGGAGCTGTTCAACGGCGAGATCGGCGAGCTGCACGGCGTGCGCTTCATCGAGG